>JAITPN010000085.1 GCA_031289415.1 Prevotellaceae bacterium
ATTACCTTCATTACATTATCTATACTCAAAATTTATTATGGACATAAATAATATGACAGAAGAACAGCGACGGGTTATGACGCACCGTCCAATAAATATAAACCACAACACCGTATGCTCTTAAAAAATCATCCGCTCACCGACTTGATTCCGCTCATTGATTGGTCGTTTTTCTTTGCGGCGTGGGAGGTGAAGGGGCGCTATCCCGACATTTTCGACCACCCCGCGAAAGGCAAGCAGGCAAAAGCGCTCTTTGACGATGCGCAGCAAATGCTGGACGACATCGTGCGCCACCAGTGGCTGCAAGCCAACGCCATTGCCGTGATTTACCCTGCCAACAGCCGCGCCGACGATATTCTGCTGTTTGCCGACGACAGCCGCGCCGACATATTGCTCACCTTGCCGCAACTCCGCAATCAGGAACTACATAAAGACGGCTCGCCCAATCTTTGCCTCTCGGACTTCATAGCGCCCGAAGGCACAAACGACTACATCGCCGCGTTTGCCCTCACCACCGGCGTCGGATTGGCTGCGCTTGCCAACCGTTTTCGTACGGATAACGACGACTACCGCGCCATCATGGCAAAAGCGCTTGCTGACCGTTTGGCTGAAGCTTTTGCCGAATATATACACCGCGAAGTAGCCCTGCTGATGGGCGCCGACGGACACGACGCAGGCATCCGTCCAGCGTTCGGCTACCCGGCTTGCCCCGACCATTCGGCAAAGCGCGATATTTTTGACGTGATGAATGTGGAACAATACACCGGCATTGCATTAACCGAAAATTACATGATGACGCCCGAAACATCGGTGTCGGGACTTATTATAACCAATCCGGCGGCTACTTATTTTTCCGTAGGTAAGATTGACGAAGAGCAGTTGCAAGACTACGCCCGACGCAAAAAAATGCCGGTAGCGCAACTGCGCAGGCTGCTGGCAAACAACCTGCTGTAAGCCCACGCTGCCCTTTACGTATTACATCCGTTCCAACCATTTCCGCAAACTCACCTGCTCCTCAACGAGGCGGCGGAGTTGCGCAATGGGCACGCGCTGCTGCTGCATGGAGTCGCGTTCGCGAATAGTTACTTGATTATCGTCCAACGATTGGTGGTCAATGGTTACGCAGCATGGCGTACCAATAGCATCCTGTCGGCGGTAGCGCTTGCCGATGCTGTCTTTTTCGTCGTATTGGCAATTGAAATCGAACTTCAAATCGTTCATAATGTCGCGCGCTTTTTCGGGCAAGCCGTCTTTTTTCACCAACGGCAGCACGGCTAATTTCACAGGCGCCAACACCGCCGGAAGGCGCAGCACGACGCGCTCTTCGCCATTGTCCAACTTTTCTTCGGAATAGGCGGACGACAGTACTGCCAGCACCGTGCGGTCTAACCCTATCGACGTTTCGACCACGTACGGCACGTAACTTTCGTTGGTTTCCGGGTCGAAATATTGCTGCTTGCGCCCCGAAAATTCCTGATGGCGGCTCAAATCAAAATCGGTGCGCGAATGGATGCCTTCCAGTTCTTTGAACCCGAACGGAAACGCAAACTCAATATCGGTAGCGGCGTTGGCGTAGTGTGCGAGCTTTTCGTGGTCGTGGAAGCGGTATTTTTCGTCGCCCAACCCCAGCGATTTGTGCCACCGCAAGCGCGCGTCTTTCCAATGGCTAAACCATTTCAATTCTTCGCCCGGACGCACAAAAAACTGCATTTCCATCTGTTCAAATTCGCGCATACGGAAGATGAATTGCCGCGCCACAATTTCGTTGCGGAACGCTTTTCCGATTTGCGCTATCCCAAAAGGAATTTTCATGCGTCCTGTTTTCTGCACGTTCAGGAAATTCACAAAAATACCCTGAGCCGTTTCGGGTCGCAGGTATATCACGTTGGCTTCTTCGCTGACGCTGCCGATTTGCGTACTGAACATCAGGTTGAACTGCCGCACGTCCGTCCAATTGCGCGAACCCGACACAGGACATGCAATTTCGCAGTCCACAATCAGCTGCTTCAACGCCGCAAGGTCGTTGGCTCGGAGCGCGTCGTTCATGCGTCGCGACACCTCTTCTTGTTTCTGCACATTGCGCACGACGTTCGGGTTGGTCGTGCGGAATTGCGCTTCGTCAAAACCGTCGGCAAATTTCTTGCGTCCTTTTTCAACTTCTTTATTGATTTTTTCCTCAATTTTTTCAAGATAATCTTCGAGCAGCACATCGGCGCGATAGCGTTTCTTCGAATCCTTATTGTCAATCAGCGGGTCGTTGAACGCGCCCACGTGCCCCGACGCTTCCCAGATGCTCGGGTGCATGAAAATGGCGGAATCGATGCCCACGATGTTGTCGTGAAGCCGAACCATAGCGTCCCACCAGTAGCGTTTAATATTATTTTTCAACTCTGCGCCCAGCTGACCATAGTCGTACACGGCGCTCAATCCGTCGTAAATTTCACTCGACTGGAAAATAAAACCGTACTCTTTTGCATGCGCAATCAGGTTTTTAAACACGTCTTCCTGTGTCATTTTTATATCGATTTAAATGATGTCTCCGTAATCTTCGGGCGTAAGCAACTCGTCGAGCTGCGCGCGGTCTGCTATTTTCACTTTCACCATCCAGCCTTCGCCGTAGGGGTCGGTATTCAGCAATTCGGGCGCATCGTCCAGCGCCGCGTTGCGTTCCGTGATTTCGCCCGACAGCGGCATGTACGCGTCAGCCACCGTTTTTACGGCTTCAATAGCGCCGAATACGTCGCCGCGTTCCAACGCGTCGCCTACGGTTTGCACGTCAACAAACACAATGTCGCCCAATTGGCTTTGGGCATAATCGGTAATCCCGACTACCGCCGTGTTGCCCTCTACACGCACCCACTCATGGTCGTTCGTGTATTTTAAATTTGAAGGAATAGTCATATCAAAAAATTTAAATTAATATTTTGCAAATGTACGTGAAAAAATCGAATAATAAAAGAGCGCCTTTGGGGAGGGGATTAGGTGCGTAAGAAATGAAGTGAGTAAGACAGCTACGGGATGGCATTTCCGACATGTCGGACGACGCTCCCGACATGTCGGACGACGCTCCCGACAGACCGGATGGCGCTCCCGACAGACCGGATGACGCTCCCGACAGACCGGATGAGGCTCCCGACAGACAGTATTCTGCTCCCGACAGACCGGATTCTGCTCCCGACAGACAATATTCTGCTCCCGACAGACCGTATTCTGCTCCCGACAGACCGGATTCTGTTCCCGACGTGTTATTGGGCAAAAATGATGTTGATGCTTAGTCCGGCGTTGGTGCTTGCGGTGCCGATAGCCGTTACGCGGGGCGTATTCACGACGCGGTCGAAGAAGAGGCGGAGCGTTACGTTGTTGCTGACGTGGTAGTCGGCAGAAAATTTGAGGGTAACGGCTTCTTTGCCGTCCGAAAGTTGCGGCAAGCCCGAATAGTCCTGTGCAATGTTGCGGAGGATGGTCAAGTCTTCGCGTATGGAGATGTCGCCCCGCAGCGTAAGTTTCGTGGGGGTCTGGCTTTTGCGGTTCGAGAGGAAGGTGAACAGCACCGGAAAATCCCGGAATGTATAGCCTAATCCTACGCGCCATTCGTTGGTGCGGTTTTCCGTAATCTGGTTGTTCGACATGCTTAGTCCGATGCGCCGCCCGCGATTCCATTCTACGCGGGTAGACAGGGCGTTGTACCAACCGATGTCGAGCAAAAACAGCGGCGCAAAACGCTCTTCGACGCCTATGTTCATAATGTCGCGCTCGGCTATGAAATCGCCCAGCGCGTTGCGCACGTAGCTGAAGCCGTCCATGCCTTCCGTGTATTGTTGGTTGAGGTTGTAGGAGTTTACGGCGTACGTGGCTTCGTATTTGTGCATGAAGGTAAAGGAGGTTACAATGTCTTTCAACGAGGCGAGGCGCGACAAGCCGTTGTACACCACGTCCCAGTTGGGGAAGGGGATGTTGAAGAAGTTGTCCAGCGTTACTTTGTTTGCCGACCGTCCGGTGTATGCCGACAGGAAGGCGGGTATCAGGACTTCCGCCGACAGGGGGCTGTAGCCGTCGGGGAAGCCGGTTTTGGGGTCGGGCGCGCCGGTGTAGGGCAGCATCGAGGATTTAACGCGGTCGCCGGACAAGCGTTGGGCAATGACCGTACGGTTGTTCAGAAAGGTTTGGAATGCTTTTGAGTAGTAGTCGTTTTCGGCGTTCGGTTTTTCAAAAGCCGACGAAATGGTCAGTACCGAGATGTTGAAGTTGCCGGTTACTTGCCGCTGCGAGCTGCTTGAAAATACGTCGTAGCTTAGTTTGTTGGCGCTGGAGGCGCGGTGCGCCTCAAGGCTTATGCGGAAGTCGCGGAACGGCTCCAAGGCGGCGCGGAAGCGCCAAGTGGTGGTGTTCGCCATGCTGAACGGCGAAGCCAACGATGTGTCCGTTACCAAGAAGTCGCGCATGTCTTTTACAGCGTCGTCGCTTTGGTTTCCAAAGACGAAGCCCCAGCCGGGCGCCCAATTGTTGTCGTAACTCATGCCCATGATTTGCGAGTTGGGGGCAAACCCCGGCAGCGTAGTGGCATCTACGGTGCTGTAAGTAACCATAAAGCTGCGCCACATCATGGCAACGCGCACCAGCGCTTTTGCCGTATAGTTTACCGGATTGGTCGGTTTCGGGACGCGCCCCGTTACTTTTACGCGAACGCCGCGCGCCGTTTCGTCGAGCGTAACGGCTATGGAGTTGTTGTCGAGTACGTCTACCGTGCTTTTTATTTCTTTTCCGTCGGCGTCGAGGGCTATGGCGGTTACTTGGGTTGTTTTCAGTTTATGGCGAACGATGCGCCGTGCGTTTGCGGTAAAGTTCATTTTGGCGCTTTCGTACACGGCGTCAACCATTTCGGGGCGTTTGCGCGCGCGTCCCGAAAATTCTTCATTCACACGGCGCAGGAAAGGCACTTTGTTGTATAAATTTTCTAACGAAAAGTTTAATGTGCCATTGATGTTCCGCGAGTTTGAAATGGTGTTGCCGGGATTGTATGTATCGTCCTGCAGGAGGGGCGCAGCCTGCCAGTCGTATTGTCCGCCGTAAGCCAGCGAGGCGGAGGTCCAGTCGAGCATCGGGATTTTATTGATAGGGATAGTCCACGTGGCGTTGTAGGTGTGGTAATACTGCGTATTGCGTCCCAAGTTCCAGAAGTTCGACCATGTAGAATCTTGCCAGTGGCGGTAGCCTTCGGGGTCTGTCCGTTTGTTGAGCAGCCCTTCCGGCTCGTCAATGCGCGCACGGTTGTTGGCGTTAAATTCCAGCTTTATAGCCCGCGTAATATCCCAAAGGAGTCTGTAGTTTCTGTCCCACGTGAAGTCTTTTGCCGCTGTGGGCGGCACCATCACGTCGGGCGAGGCGATGCTGCGGTATTGTACTTCGTTGTACGTCCTGTTCACGTCGGTCATGAAGGTAAATTGGTTGGGATAGGGATTGAAGTTGAAGCCGTTAATCAGGCTCAGGTATTTTGAGCTTAGCCAACTTGTTTTTTTGAATACATCGACGTAAAAAGGCTGCACATTGTAGGCATAGGCGATGTTGGCATGGTAGGAAATATCGTCCTGATGGTCTATTTTTGCACTGTGCGCAAACAAACGGTTGTAGGCAAATCCCAGCGAAACGTTTGCCGGGTCGAAGATGCGTTGTTCCATGGAGTTGGACGCAATCCTGACGTTGGTGAAATTCAACGCCAGCCGGCGTTTATAGTCCATTGCCAAACGGTATAACGAATCGCGCTCGTATGACGTTAAATAGCGTGTAGCGTCTTTCAGGGTAATGTCTTGGTCGAACGGATTGTATTTTGGCGTCGTATAGTTTTCCATAAATCCGAAGAAGAACGGTAGCCGTATGCCGAATTTGCGCGGAAAGAGCATGCCCAGTTCCAGATTGGCGGCAATGTCGTACTGGTACATATAGTCTTGCGTACGTTCGTTGATTTTCGATTCGAGCGAGCCGAAGTTCGGGGTCATCATGCTGCCTGCTACCGTGATGCTTCCGAGGTCGGCTAATTTGGCGGTCATTCGGGCATTGGCGGCATACCCGCTGTTTTCTTCGATGTTCGTAAGCCGCAGTTCGTTTACCCATACGATTGCCGATTTAGGCAGTCCGTCGTCGCCGCCATTGTTGCGCTTAGCCGGATTTTTAACGCCAATCATCATGGTGCGCACACTGCCCAAGTTCGGATTGCCGACGATGCGTATCGTATTTTTGCCGTCGCTTTTTTCAAATACCGCCGCCAACGAGCCGCCTTCCGCTTTCATCAACGCATTACGTTCCATTTTTGCATCCGTAAACGCATCGAGCGAAATATCAAGTCTGTTGTCGGGAATCCATACCCGTTCGCGTTCGTCGTCGCTGTAGAATCCGTGCGGCGTAAGCGATAGCGGGATTTCATATTCATAGTAGTTGTAACGATAGTCCGTGCCGATTCGAATAAATACCGATACTTCATTGTCGTTTACCGGATAGCCGTTGAGGGCTTCCGCGTGTACATCCATTTTGAGGCGGCGGTACTGGCGGACGTCAAACGTCGTATTTTTGTAGGCAGCCCGCCCATCGCCATCTTCAAGGTCAACCACTTTCATCATCATGGCTTGTTCGTTCAGCTGCCGTGCCTGATATTGCCCGGGGTCAATCTGGCGCGACGTGCCGGGGGGCAGTACGTAATTTACCGGCGTACGGCTTGCGTTTTCTTCAATGTTGACGGAGGAAATGTCAAACATGGCGTTGGTCATTTCGGGCTGCGCCGTGCTTTCCCGCCCGTCCATCAACGACTGCGTGTATTTGCGCCAATCGCCGCGCACCAACTGCAACGAGGCAAAACGCAAAATAGCCGTATCGGCAAAATCGCGCATAAACATACGGATAAAACGAATGGATTTAAAATCTTCAATGGCGCCGATAGCCCGCCCTTCGCTAATCGGGATTTTAAACTGATACCAACGGACTTTGACGTTGCCGTCGCTTTTGCCTTCCCGCATATCGGCGATATAGTTCACGCCTACGCGCATCGCTTCCGGTCGGAGGTCTATTTCATATTGGTAATAGTTTTCCGATTCGTTCATCGTGTAATCACGATTTATATCTTCCATGTCGGGAACAGTTGTTCCCATGGTATTAACGCCGTTGTCGTTCGGTCTTGAATTTCCTTCGGGATTGTTGTAGAATTTGTAGCGTTCGAGAATCGTGGCTTCGCTGTCGTCATACGAGTCGTCGAGATAATACTTAAAATTGTCAGCCGACGGGTCGTTGGATATGATGCTCTGCAACTGCGGCGAAAGTCCGTCAAGGTAATCTTTGAAATGAGCGGCTTCGTGCGTGTCGTCAAGTCCGTCATATCCGATGTCCTGATAGTCGCGCGCCGCATAATTATTGTCGAACGTCTGCGTCAGCATCTGCACTTTCGGCACACGCCCCCAAATGGTGGTTTCATAACGTGCGGTGTCGTCAAAAGGCGGCAGTCCGTTTTCAAAACTTTTCTTTCCGTCTTTCAAAATATCTTCCGATAGATTTCCCAAATTGAAATACAGCTTTCCTCCTTTTGCGTTGGGTTTATATACAAACGGGTCCATCACCCAAAATTCGATGTAATCATAATTAGCCGTTTCAAAGTCGGTAACCGGCAACGACCGCATGATACCGCCCCATCGGGTTTCAGGACGCAGCAAGCGTCCGTCGTTGAGAAGGTCGGCGCTATAATTATAAGGACCTCTTTCGTCGGGATAGAAAGCGAAGTTGAGCAGCGAAATGCTTGTCGGCGTTCCGATTACCTGCTCCTGTTCGGGAAATACTTCGTTAATGGAAATTTCACGCACATAGTGACTTTCCTGATATTTTTTAGGGTCATTTTTCATATACGCCGGCGTATATGTCGAATTTCGCAAAAATTCAGGATAAATGGAGTACCACGCACAAAGCGCACGGTTGTAGCCATACGACAAATCGGGCGCCGACAAATTGGCTTCGGGAAATAGCGATTGCCCTTGCGGCGTGCTGGCTAACGACCATGCGTTCATACTTCGCAAATCCAATGCGCTTTCGCTGCTTTCAAAATCGTCAATAAATACTGTGCCTCCCGATGTATTGATAGCACGTGCATGACCCGGAAGAAACTGCGCAAATTCACCGGCAAACGACAAGGATGAGCGCTCCTTTGTTTCCAACACAGGCAAAGCGTCCACTAATTTTGTAAGTAACGGTACTTCGGTCGTAAACGCAGTGTTGATACCCCATATCGTATTGGAAATCGGCTCGTCGCCCCAATTTACTTTTTGCGTCAACGGACGTTCGCTAAGGTTGAGAATCGTAGCTCCTATATAAAAGTTCTCGTTGAATTTATATTTCAGGTGCGAGCCTAACAGCGTTTTCGTTTGCATGTTAAACATTTCACGGTTTTCCAGCGACACCTTAATGGGCGTTCCCGATTCAAGATACGCCTGATTGATGATGCGTACCGTACCCAGCATATAATTTACTTCGTAATCTATATTTTCCTGCAATTGAATACCTCCTGCGGTAACCACCACCGAACCTTGCGGGATGTTCATCGCGTTCAACCGTATCTCCGCACCGCTTTCCGAAAGATAACTGCCTACAATTCTGAACCGGTTTTTGTCAGCCATACTCTGCGCGTTCACCAGCGACGAATCATATAATTCTTTGAAGACATATTTTGCAGCTATCTCCGAATTTCCAATTTGTGTTTCAAGATATTTGCCAAACGGCTCTAATACCGGAAAAATAATTTTCCCCTGTTCGGACAATACCGTAATTCCCTCCACAAAGTCGAACTGCCCATCGGGGAACGCATCGCGTTGCGAATTAAGGTTGTCTAAATTCAAGACGCGAATCAAGGGCTTTTGCGCCACATTACCTTCTGCCAAGTAAGGCACGGTAGTTCCCACTTCGCTGTTTTCATACATAATATCCAAGAGGAAATCTTTTTCACTGACATTATAACCATTGAGCGAATATACGTTTTTCATCATCAGTTTCCACGTGGGCAGGCGCGGCGTAAAGGTTGCACCTTTCAACAGTTTTGTAACCAATGTATTCGGCGCTACAATCCCGTCCGTCGAAAATTCCCCTACTCGATATGTTTTTCCGCGTACTTCATATTCATAAGCCACCGCCAGCACTTCATCGCTATTCAATGCCTGATTAAGCGAAATATAACCTAACTGGGTATTTACTTTATATTCATTTTCGTTCAGTTTACGTGCATTTTCCAATTTTTCAAAATCCACACCGCTCTTCAGGTTCAAGCCGGTCAATGAACTGGTAACGTTTGCCAAATCGCGCAGGTTTTGCACATTCACCTTTTGCAACAAGTCGTTGCTCAGCGAATCGTCGGGATAATTGCTATGCTTGTTCAAAAACACAGGGTTCGAAATGGCATCGGATTCCGCCAAATCCATAAAAGCTACCAAATTGCGCGCATTGTCAAACTGTGTACTTTTGTTCGTAACCCATACTTCTACCCGCTTAATGTTCAGCCCCGACACAATGAGCGGCAAATGCGCCAAATACTCGTCATACTTATTGCGGAAATGATGCGCCAGAAAGAAATGGCGATTTGCATCATATTTATCAGCAGTAATATCAAACAAATTTGACTGCCCGCCGTTTTGTATTTCTATGGATTTTGACTCGGCATCCTGTCGCGACATAATGGTGGTTACCAATAATTTTCCAAACTTCAAATCGGCTTTAATCCCGAATAAACTTTGTCCGCCGGTAATTAATGTTCCGTCAAGCGGCAACGCCACATTACCCGCCTCTAACCGTTGAAGAATATCGTCTTCGTCGCCCGCAAATTCAAGTTTCAGATTGTTCTCAAAATCGAAAGTGGCTTCTGTATTATAGTTGAAATTTAATTTTACACGGTCGCCTATAGAGCCGTCAATATTAAACTGCATCTTGGTATCGAAATCAAAATTTGTAGAGCCGCGATAACGCATAGGAATAACAGGGTTATCCGTATAGGAATGACTAATGCCAAACGTCAGGTCAAGGTTTCCCTGCGGATTGATTGTAATTTCGTTACTTCCGAAAATTGTTTTAAAAACATCGCTTCGTATATTAAACGTTGTAGGGAGCGCTCCGTTGTTAGCCTGTCCCAATCCGCCCGACTGTTCGGCGCGTTGCGCCGTCCAGCCTTTTCGCAGTAAGTTCATGTATTGCTCGCGCCGATATTCTTCAGCCGATACCACTTTATAAGGTTTTGTTTTCCGTTTGTCGAAGTTGTAATAATAAAGGTAATTTCCACTCTCCACGTCATATTCCACAATAGGTTCTGTAGATAACCATTCCTGTCCGTAAACCGGCGTATAGCACACAAAAAACGACAAAAAGAGTATGAAAAGCACACAAAAACGTACCGGTACAAAGGATTTCCGTCCCTTTGTACACATATATCTTTTTATGCTATAATTCCTATATCCCAATTTCTATTCTCTCTATAACCGTTTTAATGCCTCTTTTATAAGATTTTCCAATATCATTTGCGGCTGCTCGCGCAGCAAACCCATTAATACTTTTTCCGCCGCCTGCTTTCCAAAGCCCAGCATTATCAATGCCGAAAGCGCTTCGTCCCGCAATCCTGTCAATGAAGGTTCACCGGTCGCAGTAACCGCATCTGTGGTTTTTATCACTCTATCTTTCAACTCTACCACCAAACGTTGCGCCGTTTTCAGCCCTATGCCTTTCACATTTTGCAAACGGTGGACGTCATCCTGCATAATTGCCGTGCGCACTTCACCCGACGCCAACGACGAAAGAATCATCCGCGCCGTATTCGGTCCAACCCCCGATACGCCAATCAACAAACGGAATATTTCGCGCTCTTCTTTTCCGTAAAAACCAAACAATATCTCCGCATCTTCCCGCACGATATGATGCAGCCAAAGCTGTATCTCCTTCAATTTTCCGATGCTGCTATAAGTTTGCAGCGAAATATTCACAAAATAACCCACACCGCCTGTTTCCACTACTACATACGTCGGCGTAAGTTCAGCTACCATACCTTTCACATATTCATACATTATTTTTGATATACATAAGTTAATCTACAAAGATACGGCTTTTTTTTGATTTATTGAAAATTTTACCTAAGTTTGTGTAATGTTTCAGATTCAAACTATACGGAATGACTTCCCCGCCTTACATCAAAAAGTGTATGGCAAGCCACTGATTTACTTCGATAATGCGGCTACTACGCATAAGCCGAAGCCGGTAATAAATGCTGTAAATGAGATGAATAGCCTTATCAATGGCAATATTCACCGCGCCTTCCATTACCTCGGGAACGTATGTACAGAACGTTACGAAGAAGCCCGCGAAACCGTGAGGGCTTTTCTTAATGCGCCGCACACCGACGAGATTATTTTCACAGCCGGCACGACGTCAGCCATCAATATGGCGGCTTTTTCGTTTGGCGAACGCTATGTCGGTGAGGGCGACGAGATTATAATTACCGAAGCCGAGCATCACTCGAACCTCGTGCCGTGGCAACTCTTGTGTGAACGCAAAAACGCTGTGCTGAAGGTTCTTTCGGTTGATGACGACGGACGTTTACAGACCGAGAAACTGCCGCAATTATTCTCGAAAAAGACCCGGCTTCTTTGCATAGCACAAGCGTCCAACGTGCTTGGTATCATAAATCCTATACGCGAGATTGTGGCTACGGCACATGCACACGGCGTACCTGTACTCGTGGATGGCGCACAGGGAGTAGTACATGGAGGAATTGACGTACAGGACGCCGATTGCGACTTTTATGTATTTTCAGGACATAAACTATATGCCCCTACCGGCGTAGGCGTACTTTACGGTAAACGCAAATGGCTTGAAGAAATGCCTCCATACCAGAGCGGTGGCGATATGATTGCTTCCGTATCGCTTACGCACACAACGTTCAATACATTGCCTTTAAAATTTGAAGCGGGAACAGCCAATTTCACAGGCGTGTACGGATTGAAAAAAGCCATTGAGTATATCCAAAATGTCGGATTATCAGCCATCCATGACTATGAACAAACACTTGTACGCCACGCCGTACAACTCATGCAGACAATACAAGGCTTACACATATACGGCACGGCTGCGCCGAAAACGACTGTTCTATCGTTTAATATAGACGGCGTACATCCTACCGACGCCGCACAAATGCTGGACAAAATGGGTATTGCCTCCCGCTCCGGTCATCTCTGTGCCGAACCGTTGATGCACCGTTTCCACACGCAAGGCATGCTTCGCTTTTCGTTTGCTTTTTACAATACAAAAGAAGAAATTACCGCTACCGTTACTGCCCTTGATAAAATTAAAAAAATGCTGATTTAATGCAAATAACCGAAACAGAACAACAGATTATTGATGAGTTTGCTTTATTTCCCGATTGGATGGACAAATACGAACATCTTATTGAATTAGGAAAAAAACTGCCGCCTTTTGATGAAAAAAGCAAAACGGAGCAACATCTTATAGCAGGTTGCCAATCGCGCGTGTGGCTTGATGCGCACTACGAAAACGACAAAGTGTTTTTTACTGCCGACAGCGACGCCATTATCACCAAAGGTATCGTGTCGCTCTTGGTACAAGTGCTTTCAGGGCATGAGCCACAAGACATTCTTGATGCAAAACTTGAATTTATCGACAAAATAGGATTAAAAGAAAACCTTTCGCCCACACGAAGCAACGGACTGCTCGCCATGGTGAAACAAATGAAACTTTATGCGTTGGCATATAAAACCACGAAAGCAAGCAAGTAATTTTAATCCGCAATTTTTAATTCGTTTAAAATCATGCACACCGTATTTCTTCTATTAGGCAGCAATATGGGTAACCGTTTGGAGCTACTCCGGCAGGCACGCACATGGCTGAAAGCGCAAGTAGGCAACCTCGTAGCCCTGTCTGCCTGCTACGAAAGCGAACCTTGGGGGTTTGAGGCTGAAACATGGTTTATCAATCAGGTAGTACAGGCTGAAACTATGCTCACGCCCGAACAACTGTTACTCGCCGTACAACACATCGAACAACAACTCGGACGCGTACGCGGCACGAATATAAAAACAAACGAGGACAAACCTTTAGCAATCCACCATTTATCATGCCATACAGACACTTATCAGTCCCGCCCGATGGATATTGATATTTTGTTTTATGACGACGTCGTTGTTCTCACACCGGCATTACACATACCGCATCCATTATTGCACCTGCGGCTGTTTACGCTGCTTCCGCTGCACGATATTGCCCCTCATTACAACCACCCCTCGCTTCGCCAAACCATTGCCGAACTGCTCGCGCAATGCAACGATAAAGGAATAGTGAAAAAATACAGTATGTAATAATATTGCCGCTATGTACAATTAGCGTATAATCGTTTGTTCGCGGTCGGGACCCACGGATATAATACTTATCGGAACGCCAACTTCTTTTTCGATGAAACGGACATAATTCATCAATTCATAAGGCAATTCTTCTTCGGCATGGAATCCTGAAATAGGCTTCTTCCAACCCTTAAACTCTTTATATACAGGCTCAATAGGTTCATCTATTTCAAAAGGTAATTGATGGGTTTCTTTACCATTAATTCGATAAGCCACTGCTACTTTTATAGTGTCAAACGTGTCAAGCACATCTGCTTTTGTCATGATAAGACGCGATACGCCGCTAAGCATCACCGCATAGCGGAGCGCCACAAGGTCAAGCCATCCGGTACGGCGCGGACGTCCGGTCGTAGCGCCAAACTCATGTCCTATCTGTCGGATATTTTCGCCCGTATCATTGTCTAATTCCGTCGGAAAAGGTCCGCTGCCCACGCGGGTACAATAGGCTTTAAAAATGCCCAGCACATCCCCTACCTTGCCGGGCGCTACGCCAAGTCCCGTACACACGCCGGCGCATATAGTACTCGACGAAGTAACATACGGATATGACCCAAAATCAATATCGAGCAACGAGCCTTGTGCGCCTTCGGCTAAAATTCTGTTGCCTTTGCTCAACCGTTCATTCACCAAATATTCGCTTTCGACAAACGTAAACTGTTTCAGGGCTTCGATGCTATCAAACCATTGCTTTTCATAGTCTTCAACCTGATAGTCATAGTCAAATTGGCTGAGCAACCCGATATGTTTTTCTTTCAGCGTATCATAACGGTCTTTGAAGTGCGGCGAAAGTATATCGCCTATGCGCAATCCGTTACGTCCGGTTTTGTCCATATAAGCAGGACCAATACCTTTGAGCGTAGAACCGATTTTAGTTTTTCCCTTCGCCGCTTCCGACGCCGCATCCAGAATACGATGGGTAGGCATGATCAGATGCGCTCTTTTGGAGATGCACAGCCGCGTAGTAACATCTACGCCCATGGCTTCAATGACTTTAATTTCTTCCATTAGGATAACAGGGTCAATCACCACGCCGTTGCCGATGAGATTTGTTACATTGTTACGGAAAATTCCCGACGGAATAGTATGAAGGACAATATCCTTGTTGTCGAACCGCAGAGAATGTCCGGCATTCGGACCTCCCTGAAACCGCGCAATAACATCATAGGAAGGCGTAAGTACATCTACTATTTTACCTTTTCCTTCATCACCCCATTGTAAACCAAGCACTACATCTGTCTTCATAAAAACAACAATTAAAAAAACGACACAAATGTACGCTTTTAACTTCTATATTAGGGTAAATATTTCCGAAAACTTATCAACAGTTTGTATTGACGTGATGTTTAAGAGGCTTTGGCTGCTATATTTTGCTGCTTATGAAACGCGTACTTACGCCGGATGACATATTCCAACCGACGTTCCCACACCAACACAATAGACAAGCACCAGCGCGACAATAACATCCACCAAAACAACGCTCCTACGGAATAGAGCAATAGCACGTCCTCTAAATTACTATGCGTTACGCCAATATGATGATTCAACAAATCGGCGTCGCGACGGCTTATTTTGCCGCGTTCGGTTTCTTCAATCATCACTGCCGCACCGTAAGCCAAACCCAACACATTCGCCACAATCCACAGAAACGACGTGCGGGCAGGCAGCCCAAACACCACCAGCAACGGACGAAACAACTTGCTCAACAACTTGATAGCGCCAAACTCAGCCAACAAGCGTTGCAGCACCGTCAATCCGACAATCAGTGTAATCATTTTCAATATCAAACGCGAAGTAGATATTGCCCAATGTACTAAAGTATCCCACAGCGGGAGCGACGACGCAACGGCTACCTTGCTTGTTTCCACCGCTTCTACAGACGAAGCGGGCAACAACAAATGTACCGTATAGCCCAACACAAGCGCGCCAAGGGTGCGTACGGCAATAACGCGCAACAGCGGCGTACCGCATTTACGCTGCACAGCACTTTCTATAAGCATATTATGCGAGCATAAAATCATAACCGCCAAAATAGTGACGGCGCGCCCGCTGAGGTTCAGCGTATCAATTACAGCCACAGCAGCATAAGCATTTACAAAATAGCCCGAAATGTATGCCAAAGCCGCCTCGCCGGGCAAACCCAGCAGATTAAATAATGGGGATAAACATTCTGACATCCAATGTAGGACGCCGATATAGCGTAACAATTCCACGCCAAACGACACCAATACGGTAATGCGCACCATCCACCACGTAGTGCGCAAAGCGCTTGGCAGCGCACTTTTAGCGGCTGCCGCCGCCCTTCGGGAAAACGAAACTGTAGCCATTGTATTATTCTATAAATTGCCTGCAAAGGTACGCTTTTTCTCCATTTGTACAGCGATAAAACGTAATATGATAACTATATTTTAACAATAACATGTATATAAAAATTCCACAATAATTTGTAAAATTAATATTAATATGTAAATTTGCACTCAGTATTGTAACACTCAGTATAAAAAATGAAACGTACAGACACGATAGACGACCGCGCCGGAGGACACAACCACCCCTTCAGCCCCGCCGTTTCCGTCGCTCCGCTTTCGATTTTTAAAAATTTAGTTTTTACCCCCCCCCCGCTGAAAATCAACGAATTATAGAATTTTCGCTTTTCGGGAACGTCCTCTGCGCCATAGCGGACGCCCCCGCGTATTCTTGTACCTATACATATAAGGTATCGTCTTCCGCAAAACTTTTGGGGGATTCCCCAAATCATTTGGGGGATTCCCCAAGACCTTCGGGGGATTCCCCAAAACTTTCGGGGGATTCCCCAAGACCTTCGGGGGATTCCCCAAATCGTTCAGGGGACGCCCAAAGAAGAAAGGTTTATTTAACGAGCAATTATTTATTTTAAATTAATATAATATGGCAACATTACATGATTTTATTCCGAAACAAGACCGTAGTTTCTTGGATTGGCTGACCTTAGTGGTCAATTATTTAAAAAACAAATTCGGGACGTGGAAAATCCC
>JAITPN010000027.1 GCA_031289415.1 Prevotellaceae bacterium
CGTTCTCACAATAATCCGGCATGGAGCACTTCCCGCTAATGGTGAGCGTGCTGTCCGCAAGCGTCCATGTAAACGCCGCGGACTCTTTTCCATTGCCGCACGAAGCCGCCGCCAACAGCAGCGCTGCGGCTGCCGTCATCAAATTGTTTGTTTTGCTCATCGTGCAATATTAAACGTCGTCAACTTTTGCCCTTTGTACGCGCCCTTCCCATGAATCGTAAGGTCTGCCGTGCCGACATCCGTATTATTCTTATACGTTACGTCGAAATCTTTGGCAAACACCAATTCAACCGTCGGCTTGCCCTCCTCGCGATAATGCACTTTGGGAATCACCGACACCGGCTTGCCCGTGTGCGCCTGTGTTGCGATAGGCTCTACGACGCAATGGTCGGTAATGCTGATGTCTTTCCGCGCATGATGATGATTGTGCTCGTTGAAATACGCAATTTTCGTATTCAGTTCCGCAATAAATGCGTCCGTCGCCGGCGTAGCGTCCATGATGGCGGCGGCGGCGATGCGCTCCGTCATTTGGCGGTACACGTCCTCAATCTCGCGGCGCACGTCCTTGAGGCGTCCGTCGGGCTTCTGCGAATCCGCCACGTTGCGCTGCGCGAGAAGCTCTTCAAACGCCGTTTCGGCATTCACCAACTCGTGCACCCACGGCAACATCCCCACGAGATTGACCTTTGGCAGATAGTCGGGATTGTTGAGATCAACAATCAGCAGATTGACCACGGCGGTTTCTTCCTCATACGATTTCTTCGCGATGTCGCCAAACGCCTGAAAGCGGTTGTAGAGACTCTGCGCCGCCGCTACCACCGCTGGATCGAAATGGTGCATCGCCGACACAACCAACTCGCGCATCCCCGTAATAGTGCGGTCTACGCGATGGTCGGCGTCGGCAATCTGCACCGTATAATCGCTCTTGCGCATCGCATTGATTAGCTCCTCCTCTTTCAAGAGCAGGGCGGTAAACGCCTCGTACAGCGCAGCCACAATCGCCTGCACCGCCGGATATTTCACCAGCAGGCTGCGAAACTCAACCAGAAACTCATAATGCGCATCGTTGCGCAGATAACTGAAAATAATTACTTTGATTTTTTTCATATCGTTTAATTTTTTAAATTTATACTAAAAAATGAGAACTCCCCCGACAAATCCGACGACTTTTTTCGTCCGCCGGAACTTCCGGCAGCAAATCCGACGACTTTTCTCGTCCGCCGGAACTTCCGAGAGCAAATCCGACGACTTTTCTCGTCCGCCGGAACTTCCGAGAGCAAATCCGACGACTTTTTTCGTCCGCCGGAACTTCCGAGAGCAAATCCGACGACTTTTTTCGTCCGCCGGAACTTCCGGCAGCAAATCCGACGACTTTTTTCGTCCGCCGGAACTTCCGAGAGCAAATCCGACGACTTTTCTCGTCCGCCGGAACTTCCGGCAGCAAATCACAACGATGCGACGGAACGCCGGAATGTGCGGTACTATATATATAAAAGGTGTATAAGGGGCGCTTATGTGCGGTGTGCGGTGTGCGGTGTGCGGTGTGCGGTGTGCGGTGTGCGGTGTGCGGTACAAAGATACGGCTTTTCCCTTTATGGTGCAAGGGTTTGGCGCAATAGTTATACAGAAGTTTTGAACAAAGCTCATCGCTATTAAATATTTAATGGAACAAAGGTAAGAATAATAATTGGAATAAAAAAAAGTGAAGCGTAATGTGTAAAGCGTGAAGCGTAAAATAGGACGACGAAACGCCCTCGCCCCGCACCCCGTCATTCCGTGCTTGACACAGAATCTCCCGACACAACGCACACCGGTTGTCGGGGGGGGATGGCGGGATTGACCCGCCATGACGGTGGGGCTTTCGGGAGCTTTCGGAGGCTATTGGAGGAGGTTTGGGGGGCTTACTTCACTCCTTTTTTTCTCTTCACGCTTTACGCTTCACCCTTCACCAATATTGTGCAATTTTAATTTTTATCGTATATTTGCAGTCCGAAAATCACTGACCTATGGTGTAACGGTAGCACAACAGTCTCTGGATCTGTTTGTATAGGTTCGAATCCTGTTAGGTCAACAGTTCAACATAAATACTTTAATAATCGCTGAAAATGCAGTTATTTAAGTATGGAGAATTTAGCATTATGATTACTCGCACCGTTTCTGCATTTCTTACCCCCATTGTCCGTGAGATAGACAAATATAGACGCAATCCATGGTCTGCACAATTACAGCTGTTTCATACATTCGTAAAAGCCGGATGCAACACCTGCTTCGGCGGCGAACATCATTTTGACGCCATCCGCAGCATAGCCGACTTCCAACGCCTTGTGCCTATCAGCGAATACGACGGATTGCTGCCCTACGTGGAGCGCATCAGGCAGGGCGAACGGCAGGTGTTGTGGAACACGCCGGTGCGCTGGCTTGCCAAATCGAGCGGCACGACGGTCGGAAAAAGCAAATTTATCCCCATTACCCGCGAAGTGTTGCAGCGGTGTCATTACAAGGCTTCGCGCATCGTGATAGCGCTCTATCTCCATCAATATCCGAAATCGAAAATGCTGAGCGGAAAATCGCTCACGCTGGGCGGCAGCGTAAATGCCGGCAACAACGGCATCTTGTCGGGCGACCTTTCGGCTATTCTTATCAAAAACACACCGTGGTATGCCGAATGGAAACGTGCACCGCGCCGCGATACGGCTGTCATTGCCGACTTTGAAACCAAGATAGCCCGCATAGCCGCCGAAACGGCGAAACAACACGTTACGTCGTTCGCCGGCGTGCCTTCATGGAATATGATGTTGATAAAAAAAGTAATCGAAGTCGCCGGGAAATCAAACCTGATTGACGTGTGGCGCGACCTTGAACTGTTCATACACGGCGGCGTCAATTTCGAGCCTTACCGCGAGCAGTACCGTGCGCTTATTCCGTCCGACGCCATGCACTACATGGAAACGTACAATGCGTCCGAAGGCTTTTTTGCCGTGCAGGACGACCCCGCCGACCCTGCCATGCTTCTACTGCCCCACACGGATGTGTTCTACGAATTTATTCCGATGTCGAAATTGGACGAAGCCCGGCAAGGGAAAATAATTCCCGACACCCTTGAAACGGTGCGCACGGGCATAAACTACGCGATGGTGATTACTACGTCGGGCGGGCTGTGGCGATACCTCGTGGGCGACACCGTGCGCTTCACTTCACTCACGCCCCACAAAATAAAAATCACGGGACGCACCCGCCATTTCATTAATGCTTTTGGCGAAGAACTGATTATTGACAATGCCGACAATGCCTTGCAGAAAGCCTGTATGCAAACAGGCGCAGCCGTTACCGACTACACCGTAGCGCCTGTTTTCATGGACAACACCGCCAAGGGCGCGCACGAATGGATTGTGGAATTTGCCATCCCCCCTGCCGACGCCGGACATTTTGCCGACCTTCTCGACGCCGCCCTCTGCGCCGAAAATTCCGACTACGAAGCCAAGCGGACAAACAACAGCGCCCTCCGCCGCCTTATCCTTCACGTTGCCCCCACAGGCACGTTCTACGAATGGATGCGCCGCCGCAATAAACTTGGCGGACAACACAAAGTCCCCCGCCTCAGCAATACGCGCAATATTGTGGATGAACTACTGACAATGCTTTAGACAAGCCGCCGGTCAGGCAAGAATTTGCTTGAAAAAATCGTTGCCTTTGTCGTCCACCAGAATGAAAGCGGGGAAATCAACCACTTCAATTTTCCAAATAGCTTCCATGCCGAGTTCGGGATATTCCAGACATTCTACTTTTTTGATGTTGTTCTGTGCCAGAATAGCAGCCGGTCCGCCAATGCTGCCGAGGTAAAAGCCGCCATATTTCTTACAGGCGTCGGTAACCTGTTGGCTACGGTTGCCTTTGGCAATCATCAGCAAGCTGCCGCCGTGGCTTTGGAATAAATCGACATAACTGTCCATGCGCCCCGCCGTAGTAGGACCAAACGAACCGCTTGCCATGCCATGCGGCGTTTTTGCCGGTCCGGCGTAGTAAATAGGATGGTCTTTGACGTACTGCGGAAGCCCCTCGCCGCGGTCAATGCGTTCTTTGAGCTTTGCATGCGCAATGTCGCGCCCTACAATGATAGTACCGCTCAACGACAAGCGCGTAGATACCGGATATTTCGACAATTCTTTCAATATATCAGCCATCGGTTGGTTCAAATCAATTTTCACGGCATTGCCTTCGCCTGCTTTTCGCAAGGCTTCGGGAATATATTTGCCCGGATTGTCTTCCATTTTTTCAATCCAAATGCCGTCTTTGTTAATTTTTGCTTTGATGTTACGGTCAGCCGAACAGGATACGCCCAATCCTACGGGACACGAAGCGCCATGCCGCGGCAAACGGACAATGCGAATATCGTGTGCAAAGTATTTTCCGCCGAACTGCGCTCCCAACCCGATTTTTTGTGCTTCGCGCAACACCTGCTGCTCAAGTTCTATATCGCGGAATGCTTGCCCGCCTTCATTGCCATGCGTAGGCAAATGGTCGTAATATTTTACCGAAGCAAGTTTCACCGTTTTCAGGTTGGCTTCGGCAGACGTACCGCCAATGACAAAAGCAATGTGGTAAGGCGGACAAGCGGCTGTGCCAAGTGTTTTCATTTTTTCGACAAGAAAGGGCAGTAGTTTTTCCGGCGTAAGCAGCGCTTTCGTTTCCTGATAGAGGTATGTTTTGTTTGCCGAGCCGCCGCCTTTTGCAATGCACAGGAATTTATATTCCAGACCTTCCGTAGCGTATAAATCAATTTGCGCGGGCAGGTTGCATCCTGTATTTTTTTCGTCATACATGGTGAGCGGTACATTCTGCGAATAGCGCAGGTTTTCTTCCGTATAAGTTTTATATACGCCAAGCGACAAGGCTTCTTCGTCGTTGCCGCCTGTCCACACTTGCTGTCCTTTTTTACCTACGATAATCGCCGTGCCGGTATCCTGACAGAACGGTAGCGAGCCTTTGGCTGACACTTCGGCATTGCGCAGGAATGTTAAGGCTACAAACTTATCGTTTTCGCTGGCTTCGGGGTCGGAAAGGATATGGGCTACCTGCTGCTGGTGTTCGGGGCGCAACAAGAAAGCCACGTCACGGAAAGCAGTCCGTGCCAATTTAGTTAAGCCCTCAGGCTCTACAACCAACATTTCTTTACCATTAAACGTATTTACCGACACATGGTCTTTGGTCAGCAAATAATATTCCGTATTATCTTTGCCCAACGGAAACGGCGCTTGATACTTGAATTCAGATGACATAATACAAGGGATTAAGTAATTTTGTTTTGGGATATATTTTTATTCAATTATTCAATTATTTTCCATTAAGTAACGTTTCATAAACTCATTCAACTCTCCGTCGAGTACCGCTTGCGTATCGGATGATTCGTAACCGGTGCGGTGGTCTTTCACCAACTTATAGGGATGCAGCGTGTAGCTGCGGATTTGCGACCCCCATTCTATTTTCTTTTTTGCATCTTCAATTGCGGCTTCTTTTTCGCGGCGTTTGCGCAATTCCATATCGTAGAGATGCGATTTCAAAATACGCAATGCGTTGTTGCGGTTATCTAACTGCGAACGGGTTTCGGTATTTTCTACTACAATTCCTGTGGGGATATGCCGTACACGCACGCCTGTTTCCACTTTATTCACATTTTGCCCTCCCGCGCCGCTCGAACGGTAAGTATCCCATTCCAAATCGGAGGGGTTGATTTCAATTTCAATCGTATCATCAACCGCCGGAATGACAAACACCGATGAAAATGTGGTTTGCCGTTTTCCCTGCGCATTGAACGGCGAGATGCGCACCAAACGGTGTACGCCGTTTTCGGCTTTCAAATAACCGTACGCGCTGTCGCCTTCAAATTCGAGCGTTGCCGACTTAATTCCCGCACCGTCGCCGGCGAGTTCGTCGCGCACATATACTTTGTAGCCGTTGCGTTCGCCCCAGCGCACATACATGCGCATGAGCATCGCCGACCAGTCGTTGCTTTCCGTGCCGCCTGCGCCGGAGTTAATTTTGAGGATAGCTCCCATGCGGTCGGCTTCTTCGCCAAGCATATTGCGTATTTCCAGCGCTTCAATCAGCGCTTCGGATCTACTGTACTGCGCATCAAGGTCTGTTTCCGCCGCGGCGTCCTGTTTCGCAAAATCAAACAAGACGTCCACATCGTCCACTGCCGAAACTGCGGCACGGTAGCTTTCGACCCATGACTTCAGCGAAGCGGCTTTTTTCAGTTGCCGCTCCGCCGCTTTCGGGTCGTCCCAAAAACCGGACTGTTGTGTTTTCGCCTCTTCGGCGGCTATTTCCTGTATTTTACCGTCAATGTCAAAGGCACCTCCCCAACGTCTGCACACGTTCTTGAAGGTTTTTGAGTTGTTCTATTGTAATCATTTTTTGTAAAAATTTAGCCAAAGTTACAAAAAATAATGCAAAAATCGCTATATTTGCATTATTAACTTGATATATTTTACATGACCGATACGCTTTTTTTCTATATTTTGGTTTTTGCCGCGACGTTTGTTTCGTGCCGTCAAGCCGTACAACCGCAGCGCGATATACAACCGACGGCTGCGCATTACACCTACCTGCATGAAGAGCCGTTGGCAAAAGACGCAGAGCTTGCCTCGCTCGGATTGGTAGATGTAACGACGCTCGACGAAGGTATTGCCGTACATTTGGTATATGCCACGCCTTATAATTTTCTCGGAAAAACGCTTTATAGAGACCTTAGCCGTGCGTACCTGCAACCCGACGCGGCGCAGAAATTACTGAACGCCTATAAAGCATTAAAAAAAATACGCCCCGACCTGACGCTGGTTATATATGATGCGGCGCGCCCCGTCAGCATCCAACATGAAATGTGGGACATGGTGAAAGGCACTGATTGGAATTACTATGTAGCCAACCCCACGAAAGGCGGCGGCATGCACAACTTCGGCGCAGCGGTTGATTTAAGCCTGATGGACGGCGCAGGACAAGCATTGGCAATGGGTACGCCGTACGATTATTTCGGCGTGGAAGCCAATACCGACAACGAAGCCGAATTGGTAAAGCAAGGGCGCATCACGCCTCGCGAATTGGAAAACCGCCTGCTGTTGCGCAAAGTGATGACCGATGCAGGATTCCGCACGGTGAAAAGCGAATGGTGGCATTTCAATTCCTGCACGCTACAAGAAGCCCTCAAACAATATAAACTAATCGAATAAACCATGCCCAGTATAGAATATACCCTATTGATTAGTGCGCTCCTGTTGTTTATGAGTGTTTTTGCCGGAAAAGCCGGATATAAATTCGGCGTTCCCGTACTGTTGCTGTTTCTCGGAGTAGGCATGCTTGCCGGTAACGACGGCTTGAACATCGTGTCGCTCAATAACGCATCTTCTGCACAAGCCATAGGCGTAATAGCGCTTACGTGTATTCTGTTTTCAGGTGGTATGGATACCAAATACGGCGAAATAAAACCGGTAATGGGGCAGGGCGTGATGTTGTCAACCGTAGGCGTATTGCTCACGGCGGTATTCACCGGCGTGTTTATTTATTATGCCACTCATTTCTTTTTTCCGGCGTTAGAACTCACCTTTCTCGAATCGCTGCTGCTGGCGTCGGTCATGTCGTCCACCGATTCGGCGTCGGTGTTTGCGCTGTTGCGGTCGAACGGATTGTCGCTAAGCCACCGCTTGCGCCCCATGCTGGAACTCGAAAGCGGCAGTAACGACCCCATGGCTTATATGCTCACCATTTCGCTCATACAACTTATTCAAACACAAGCGCACGACTGGGCAACCATAGCTACGATGTTCTTTCTGCAACTCCTCATCGGCGCTATTGCAGGATATGTACTCGGACGGCTTACGTTGCGCATGATAAACCGCATCAATGTGAACAACGATGCGCTATATCCCATAATTTTAATAGCGGCTATGCTGCTTATTTTCTCCGCCACTTATTTTATAAAAGGAAACAGCTATTTGGCAGTGTATATCGGCGGCATGGTCATCGGCAATAAGCGGTTCGTACACAAGCGTACCGTGCGGAACTTTTTTGACGGCATGGCGTGGTTGTGCCAGATTGTGATGTTCCTCACGTTAGGGCTGCTCGTAAACCCGAAAGAACTGCCGCCTGTGGCAGGCATCAGCATTGTCATCGGAGTGTTTATGATTATTCTCGCACGCCCCGCAGCCGTTATGCTAAGCCTGCTTCCGTTCCGCCGGATGACATTCAAAGACCGCATATATATATCGTGGGTAGGGCTTCGCGGCGCAGTACCTATTGTGTTTGCTACTTATCCGTTAATAGCAGGTATTCATCATGCGGAAATCATGTTCAACATCGTATTTTTCTGCACCATTATTTCGCTATTGGTACAAGGCACTACGCTTTCAAAAGTAGCAAAATGGTTGAAGCTTGCCAAGAAAGCATTTCAAAATAAAATGGTTGATTTTGACGTGGAATTTGCCGAAGAAATCAAATCGGAAACCATGGAAGTTACCGTAACCGAAGACATGCTTGCCGAAGGACACCGCCTTATGGATTTACGATTGCCCGACAAAACACTGGTGGTTATGATAAAACGCAAAGACAATTATTTTATCCCCAAAGGCAATACAGAACTCAAAATCGGCGACAAAATGCTGCTGCTTTCCAACGACGAAGACGGCATCAGATGCACTTTGAAAAATTTAGGTATTTCTACCGAAGATTATTGATTACCGTCGGTTGCCAAGAAACAACAGAATGAAATAAACCAACTGCGCCAACGACCCCAGCGCAGCTATCACATACGTGTAGGCAGCCCATTTCAGCGCATCTACCGCATAAGGTTTAATGTCGTAAGTTACAATCCCTGCATAGTCGAGCCATTTCACCGCGCGGGCGCTGGCATTGATTTCGACCGGCAAGGTAACAACGCTGAAAAGCGTAGTAACAGCAAACAGCAGAATACCCGCCAACATCAAACTCGGAAAAACATTGATGAAGACAATGCCCGCCAGCAACACCCACTGCATCCACATAGACGCAAAATTAACCGCAGGCACCAGCTTCGAGCGCAGCTGCAACATGCTGTAAGCCGTAGCATGTTGCAACGCATGTCCACATTCGTGGGCAGCCACCGCCGCCGCCGATATGTTACTGCCTTCATACACGTTGCGGCTCAAATTCACCGTCTTGTTCGCCGGATTGTAATGGTCGGAGAGAAAACCGTCCGTCATACGCACGCTTACGTCCGTGATGCCGTTATCGCGCAACATTTTTTCCGCCACTTCGCAGCCGGTCATGCGTCCGTTTACCGGCACTTTGGCATACTTGCCGAATTTGTATTTCAACCGCGCACTGACGAGGTAACTCAACAGGGCAAATACACCGAAAATAACATAAGACATTGCCATAATTTTTTTATTTTTAAAATTCTACTTCAATAATTTGTTCACTTCATTCGCCGCCATTTCATACTCGTAACCGCGCCCTACGGCAAAACGCAACAGCCGCATTTTACGCTCCGCGTCCGGCACGAGCGGGAGGCTTTTATTCTTTACCGACAACAAATGTGCCAAATCCTTCGCCTGTGCCAATTTGTCAACCGCCTGCAATGCCTCATCAATGATGTCGTCGCTTATTTTTTTACTTCTCAATGCCATGCGGATTTTTAACGTCCCCCAATGCGTAAGCTCGCACTTGTCATGCACAAAAGCCTGTACATACCGCCGCTCGTCCAAAAAACCGGAGGCTTGCAACTGCGCAACAATGTCCGTCGCCGCATCGGGCGCAACGTCCCAAGCCCACAGTTTTTTGAGCACATCATCCGTGCATTTTTCCGCATGGCTGCAAAGGCGCTGCAAGCGCAGCAAAGCTTGTTCGGGCGTCATACCGGTCGGGTGTTACTTGATTTCCTCATCGCTTACGATAGCCACTTTTCCGCACTTTCCGTCCGACATCAGCGCGTAAGCTTCCGAAGCGTCGTCTAACGTAAAGCGGTGCGTAACCAAATCTTCGGGATGAATACCCCAACGCACAATCCGTTCCACGAGTTCCTCCATGCGCCAGATATTCGTAACCCACGAACCGTACACGGTTTTTTGCGGATGTATAATGTCGGGACTCGGATTAAATTCCACCGTGCCGCCTTCGCCAAGGAACACAATGCTGCCCCATTTGCGCGCCGCACGAATCGCCAGCCGCCGCCCGTACGTATTGCCCGAACAGTCCACGCTTTTTTCCGTACCGTTGCCGCCCGTAAGCTGCAACACTTTGTCTAATGCCGCCTCGTCCGAGAGAAAAGCATGGTCGACCAGACGTTTATTTTTGGCAATCTCAATCCGTTCCGGCACCGTATCAACGCCGATGACCATTTGCGCCCCCAGCGCCTTGCTGAGCATGCACGAAGCAAGCCCTACGGGACCTAAACCCACCACCAGCACCGCATCGTTGCCGTTGACGCCTATTTTTTCCAACCCTTCATACACCGTACCAAAGCCGCAGGCAACCTGCGCGCCGTCGGTATATGAAAGCACGTCGGGCAACAGCACGAGGTCTTTTTCTTCGGCAATCATATACTCCGCCATACCGCCGTCGCGCTGCCAGCCGTAAGCCCGGCGGTGCGCGCCGGTGCAGCTTATCATATAGCCGCGACGGCAATCGTTGCACACGCCACAACCCGAAATATGATACACCACCACGCGGTCGCCTTCCTTGAACCGCCGCAAACCCGCGCCTGCTTTCACAATTTGCCCGCAAGGCTCGTGTCCGCAAATCTTGTTTTGATAGCCTTCAGGACCCTTGCCCACATGCTCGCGGTAGATTGCGCGGATGTCGCTGCCGCAAATCGTAGACGACTTCATGCGCAGCAACACCTCGCCATGCTTCGGTTCGGGCACCTCAACCTCTTTGAGAACTACGGTACTGTTACCCGGCAAATACGCCGCTTTCATTGTTTTTTTTATTTCCATATATCTTAATCTTACACTTTTATTACTCCGTCCAAATCCCACAAATCTTCCCACACCGCGCCTTCCCACGTAAATACTTGCCCTTTGATAAAGCGGCAATTCCGGTCGAGCGCCCTTATCGCCTCCATTTCGCCGCAGCTCAGCGGGTCTTCGGTTGCCGCCCGCAGGTTGGCAGCAAACTTTTCGGGTTTCACCGAAAAAGGAATGGGCACCTGTCCGTTCTGCACCGCCCATTTAATACAAACGACAGCCGGATGCACGCCGTGCGCGTTGGCGATGTCCACAATCACGGGGTCTTCAACCGGCGCGGTATCCGCCGCCGTGCGGTCGCGCACCGGACGGTTGGGCGACCCCACAGGGCAATAGCCGACGGCAACCATGCCGTGCTCCGTCACATATTTAAAAAGGTCGGGCTGTTGAAAGTGCGGGTGCATTTCCATCTCGTTCACCGCCGGCTTGATGCGGCAATCGCGCAGCAGTAGCGCCAGCTTCGCGACAGTCATATTCGACGTGCCGATGTGGCGCACCAGCCCCTCGTCGACCAGCGCTTCCATATCGCGCCACGTGCGCATATACGCCTCGTGGATATACGGCTTTGCATGCGGGTCGCGGCTGTCGACGGCTACTTTCGGCGCATGAAAATTCGGGAAGGGCCAATGCACCAGATACAAATCCAAGTAGTCCAACTGCAAATCGTCCAACGTCTGGCGGCACGCCGCCGCCGCGCGGCGATGGCTATCGTTCCACACCTTAGACGTAATCCACAAATCCGTGCGCGCCACCACGCCTTCGGCAAACAGTTTGGCAAACACCGCCCCGATTTCCTTTTCATTGCCGTAGACCGCCGCGCAGTCGATATGCCGGTATCCGAGCCGTACCGCCTGTTCTACGGCAGCCGCTACAGTTGCCGCATCGTAATTATCCGACCCGAACGTGCCTAACCCGACGGCAGGAATTCCGGCGCCCGTATAGCACCTTTTCACCGGTACTGCCGAAGGATTTACAACTAATTTATCATCGTCCATCATCTATATTTTTTATATTATTTACTTATTTATTTTCAAAAACCGGTCTTTACCATACACGTCTTTCCTCGCCTGCACCGACCGGAAGCCTGCTTGCTGAAACACCGCAGCCGTAACGTCCGCCAAGGCTTCATTGATTTCCACCATCACAAATCCGGCGGGCGCAAGGCGATGCGCCGCAATATCCGCCACGGCGCGGTAGAACGCCAGCGGGTCGGCGTCGTCTACAAACAACGCGGCATGAGGCTCGTATTGAAGCACGTTGGGCTGCATCAGCCGCTGCTCGGAACGGCGCACGTACGGCGGATTCGACAGTATGGCATGCCACGCCGCAGGCTCGGCGGGCAACGCCGGAGGCTGCTGCAGCACATCGCACACCGCGAAACGCACGTTCGCCGCGTGCCGCTGCGCATTGCCGCGCGCCACCGCCAGCGCGTCGTCCGAAATATCGCACGCCACCACCGCCACATTGCCCGCCTGCACGGCTATCGACACGGCAATGCAGCCGCTGCCGGTGCACAAATCGAGCGCCGCCAACGCTTCGCCCGCCGCCTGCAGGTCGTCCAGCTCTGCCAACGCCCAGTCTACGAGTTCTTCCGTTTCGGGGCGGGGTATCATCACCGCTTCGTTTACGGCAAACGCCAATCCGCAAAATTGCACTTCGCCCGTAATGTACTGCCACGGCTTATGCCGCAACAAATCGTCTACCGCCGCGCAGACGGCGGCAACGGCGGCGTCGGCAAGCGGCGCGTCGCGGAACGCAAGGAGCTGCGTGTACGACATGCCCGAAACGTGCTGCAACATGCGGTAGCACAGCGCGCGCGCCTCGTCTGCCGGATAACGCTCCTGCAGTTGCTGCATGGCTTGCCTGCTTATCGTTGCCACAGTTTTCACATCAAATATTTTACGGTTATACGGCGCACGTATTTATTTTATTTTAAAAAAA
>JAITPN010000065.1 GCA_031289415.1 Prevotellaceae bacterium
GAAGGAAGTCTTAGTTTTGACAATAGTAATTACGGCTTACCCAACAATCTTCAATGGAAAGTAAACGGATTGACACAAAATGTTACTTACACCGTGAAAATCACGAATGTTATGGTTGCCGGAGAAATTAAAAATTACGAATATACGTTCAGTTTTAAATAAAAATGGATTTTGAATGAGTGAATTTGAATTTATTCGTAGTTCAAATTGTCATTTTTTCAAGTAAATAAGTGTTTTTTTTTTCAAAAAAATCGGAAATTCAAACATAATTTGTATATTTGCACTTTAAATAATAAACGGCATAGAATGGCAAACAAACAAAAAAGGCAGCATGACCCCCTCAATGACTATCTGTTTTTGAAGTACATGGGCGAAAAAGGTGATGAGAAGCAACTTCTGTCATTCATTAATACTGTGCTGAAAAAAACAGGAAAAAGCGATTTAAAAGCAATAGAAATTCTTGAAGAGCATAAATTTTCAGCCGAAATATTAGGAGGAAAAGAATGTGCTCTTGATGTACGCGCAAAATTTGACGACAAAACACATGTAAACATTGAAGTTCAGCTACGTAATAAAGGTAATATGTCTAAACGGACATTGTATTATTGGAGTCGAGATTTTTCGTCAAGTCTTGACGTCGGACAGGATTACTTGGAATTGCCAAAAATAATCACCATCAATATCGTTAATTATGAACTCCTTGATGGTCCGAACAGATTTCATACGAGTTACCGTATGCATGAAGACGACGAGCATGAATATCTTATGGACGATTCTGAAGAAGTGCACTTTATAGATATGGTGAAATTTCGCCGGATAAAAAATAAAGATATGGAGAATCCCATGCACCGGTGGTTAACATATTTTGATAAACATACAAAAAAAGAAATAATAGAGGAGATAATTAAAATGGATCCAGCAATTAAAGAAGCCGATGAAAAAATTCGGTATGTATTAGCCGATAAAGAAACTTTTCGCCTTTATGAAATGCGCGCAAAGGCGTTGTCCGATTACGTCAGCGGAATAAATGCCGCGAAAAGAGAAGGATTAAAAGAAGGCGAAGAGAGAGGCTTAAAGAAAGGCGAAGAGAGAGGCTTAAAAGAAGGCGAAGAGAAAGGTTTAAAGAAAGGCGAAGAGAGAGGTTTAAAGAAAGGCGAAGAGAAAGGTTTAAAGAAAGGCGAAGAGAAAGCAAGGGTAGAAATCGCAAGAAAATTGAAAACTCTCAATCTTTCTTTTAATCAAATACAAGAAAGCACAGGTCTTTCGATAGAAGAAATTGAAAAGTTGTGATTTAGAAATGGATACAGCAATTAAAGAAGATGAAAAAATTCGGTATATATTAGCCGATAAAGAAACTTTTCACCTTTATGAAATGCGTGCAAAGGCATTGTCCGATTACGTCAGCGGAATAAATGCCGCGAAAAGAGAAGGAGAAGAGAATGGATTTAAGAACGCAAGGGTAGAAATCGCAAGAAAATTGAAATCGTTTAATCTTTCTTTCACTCAAATACACGAAAGCACAGGTCTTTCGATAGAAGAAATTGAAAAGTTGTGATTTAGAAATGAATATTATGTATTTTTTATGGTTGGCGGCAGCTTATCTTTTAGGCTCTATATCAAGCGCTGTGTGGGTTGCACGAACGATACACGGGATTAATATCAGAGAACACGGTAGCGGAAACGCCGGAGCGACAAATATACTGAGAGTCTTAGGTCCCAGAGCCGCTTTGCCGGTTTTTATCTTCGATTTTCTGAAAGGATTGGCGGCAGTGCAATTCATTCGGTTTACGCACCTGCACTTCTTGCACTTAGCGGATAATCTCGACCCGTATATGGCAAATTTATACACAGGCTACGAAATTGCGCTTGGAATTTGCGCCGTTCTCGGACATATTTTCCCGATATTCGCCTCATTTAGAGGAGGAAAAGGAGTAGCTACAATTGCGGGAGTGCTCGTTGCTATCTCTCCGGCTCCCATGTTGCTGTCTCTTACGGTGTTTCTGATAACGCTTCTTATCACTCGTTATGTTTCTTTAGGGTCAATCATGGCAGCAATCTCGTTTCCCATTTTCGTGATATTCCTGTTTGGAATGATACTAAAACCGGAAATAACCCTTACTCTGAAATGTTTCAGCCTGATAGCATCAACAATGATAATAATTACACACAGAAAAAATATTACCCGATTGAGAGATGGAACCGAAAATAAAATATCGTTAAAAAAAAATAATTGAGAAATTGATTATTAAATATTTAGTATATTTTATTTTAAAAACATAAAATATTGTAGTAGGAATATAAAAATAATTCTTACCTTTATGGTTGCAAAATGAACAATTTTTATGCGTTAATTAATTGATTAAAAGAAATATATAAAGAACAATGAGTCATAAAAAAATTAAATCTGCTCTGATTTCAGTCTATTATAAGGACAATCTTGAGAAAGTAATAGAAATTCTCCAAAAGCACGGAGTTACTATATATTCGACAGGAGGGACATTTGATTTCATAAAAAACATTACCGAAGTTCGTTCGGTAGAGAGTCTTACAGGATATCCTTCGATTTTGGGCGGTAGAGTGAAAACTCTTCATCCTAAAGTTTTTGGAGGTATATTAAGCCGCCGGGATAACGATTCGGATAAAACGGATTTGGCAAAATACGAAATTCCTGAAATAGACCTTATTATCGTAGATTTGTATCCCTTTTCCGAAACTCTGGCTTCGGGCGCTACTCAGGAAGAAATTATTGAAAAAATAGATATCGGCGGAATTTCGCTGATTCGGGCGGCGGCAAAAAACTTTAAGGATACTCTAATTGTGTCATCCCGTGACCAATATTCTTCGTTGGTGGAGTTGCTTGAATCGAAAAACGGAGCAACCGATTTGGAAGACAGAATACGGTATGCCGCTGATGCTTTCGAAATTACAACAACTTACGATAGAAATATCTCGGACTATTTTGCTTCATTGCTGAATAAGGAAAAATTCACTCTAAATATTTCACCATCGAATAAATTACGTTATGGCGAAAATCCGCATCAAAAAGGAGTATTCTTCGGGAAATTAGACGAAATATTTACTCAACTGCATGGAAAAGAGATATCTTACAACAATCTTTTGGATATAGACGCCGCGTTTGCTCTGATCAACGATTTCAAAGAACCTACTTATGCCGTCATTAAACATAATAATGCTTGTGGTTGCGCTTCGGATGCTAACCCTTTGGAAGCATGGAAAAAAGCCTTGGCTGGAGATCCCGTATCGGCTTTCGGAGGAATAATTATCACAAACACTTCGGTCGATAAGCAAGTAGCAGAAGAGATTAACAAATTGTTTTTCGAAATAATCCTCGCTCCCGAATATTCCGGTGAAGCTCTGGATATATTTAAGACTAAAAAGAACAGAATTATCCTGAATATCAAATCAAATAACCGTCCAAAAGAGCAATTCCGCTCTATTCTGAATGGTGTTTTGGTTCAGGACATCGATAGTGTTTCCGAAGATGCTTCATACCTGAAACCGGTTACAAAAAAAGAGCCTACAGTACAGGAAATAAGTGATTTGCTCTTTGCAAACAAATTGGTGAAACATTCAAAATCGAATACTATTGTATTAGTAAAAGACGGTCGGCTGCTGGCAAGCGGCGTCGGTCAGACCTCAAGGGTTGATGCACTGAAACAGGCGATTGAGAAGGCAAAAAGTTTCGGATTTTCCTTGTCGGGAGCGGTTATGGCTTCCGATGCATTTTTCCCTTTCCCTGATTGTGTCGAAATAGCTTCAAAAGAGGGTATTACATCTGTAATCCAACCGGGAGGCTCTGTACGCGACCAGGAAACCATTGATTTTTGCGACAGTGCAGGTATCTCAATGGTGATTACCGGATATAGACATTTTAAACATTGAAATAGAATTAATTATATTAATAAATTAAAATAAAATGGCGTTTTCTTTTTTAACTCAAGATCTTGCAATGGATTTGGGTACAGCGAACACAATAATCATACACAATGATAAAATCGTTGTTGACCAGCCTTCGATTGTAGCTATTGACCAAAATACGGGAAAAACTATAGCTATCGGAGAAACTGCACGGCAGATGCACGGAAAAACTCATAAAAATATTAAAACCGTGCGTCCTCTAAGAGATGGAGTAATCGCTGATTTCGAGGCTGCTGAACAAATGATTAGAGGTATGATTAAAATGATACCTACAAAATCGCGGCTTTTTACTCCGTCATTACGTATGGTAATTTGTATCCCGTCGGGAAGTACCGAAGTGGAAATAAGGGCAGTACGCGACTCTGCCGACCAAGCCGGCAGTCGTGAAGTTCATCTGATACACGAACCTATGGCTGCCGCTCTGGGTATTGGCGTTGACGTCGAAGCTCCGATTGGAAACATGGTGGTGGATATAGGCGGCGGAACAACCGAAATCGCGGTTATCTCTCTCGGCGGAATTGTCTGCAATATGAGTATAAGAGTCGCCGGAGATGATTTTACTTCAGATATACAGCAATATATGCGTCAACAACACAATCTGAAAGTAGGCGAAGGGACAGCTGAGGAAATAAAAATCAGAGTAGGCTCAGCGTTGACCGAACTGGAATCTCCTCCCGATGATTATAGTGTAAGAGGTCCGAACCTGATGACTTCGTTACCGGTGGAAATACCTGTTAATTACGAAGAAATAGCCCATTGCCTCGATAAATCACTGATGAAAGTTGAAGCGGCGATTATGACTGTTCTTGAACAAACTCCGCCCGAATTGTATGCCGATATCGTAGGAAACGGTATATATCTGACTGGTGGCGGCGCGCTGTTGAGAGGATTGGATAAACGATTGAAAGAGAAGATCAATATCGAATTTAAAGTTGTCGAAAATCCTTTGCTTGCCGTTGCTCGCGGAGCCGGTATTGCTATGAAAAATATAGGAAAAGGAGTTCCTTATTTATTCAGATAATTCCGGATTATTTAATATAATAAACAAACATTCTGTATCTTGCGGATACGAAATGTTTGTTTGTTTGTTTGTTATTCAAATATTTATTTCAGAACAATTTCTATCACTGGGATTTCGTAATTCGGTTTATTTCTTTCCACGTATGTTCGCAATGCTTTGACCCGGATGCTACTAATCGCAATGCTTTTGTTTATAATCTTTTCCTTTTTATAGAAAACGTTTTTTCAATTTCCACTTCAATAATATAAGGATGCTCGCCAGTATGCTCATTTCCCACAGAAGCACAAACACTTTTTCCAAGATAATCAGGGAAAACTTCCGTGTTCCGGATAGTATCATGAATGCCCATGTAAAGAGAGCAAAGGTTGTCGTTTTTCAATGAATTTTCTCACAGCTTTGCTTCCGACATGAATGAGTTTACCATTTTTTTCTTTTGTATAATCACAGTTGGTATTATAAGGTGGAGCATGAGTTATAAGAATAAGTTTGTCATTGGGAATATTTGATGTTATCTTCTCAATATCTTCCTCTATTGAATAAAGTTTCATATCTTCAAAAATATTTTTTTAATTTTAAAATCATCCCCTTTGCTAATAAATCCCTCTTTCAAGGTTTCTTTACGCAGATTTCTCCCTGTATGATTTTCCAAATCCCTTTTTTCCCAATCTTTCCACACAAAAGGCGTATAAGGAACAAAAGGATATCCTGCAAAATAAAAACCATACAGGAACACAGATTGATTGTTAAAAAGTTTGAACCCAACGCTCTCTTGAGAATCTTGCAGAAAAGATTCATTTGACCTAAAGTCATCATTTCCCATGATTATTAAAATATTTTTGTTTTTGTTTATGAGAGGAAACAAAGATTCTTTCAAAAACATTCGTTGAAAAAAAGGGGTTCGTGATTTTTCATCTTTAGGAGTCAAATCGCCTCCAAAAATGATTGTGGAAATATCATTTTTTTCAGCATACATAAATACTTTCTCGTATTGAAGTATGTTTCCGTGTAAATCAGCTGTAAAAATAAACTTCATTTTACCTCCGCATCATAAATAGTAACTTTGCTAAAATTGCTGAGGTATCCTAAATTACGCCACGTGCGAAACATCGTTTCATCGAACTCTTTTTTGCCTTCTTCATACCTATCTTCGGTTGTTTTCTTTTTACTAAAAACACTCATAATACTGTTCCTTAATTAATATTACAAAGGTAATCATTTATTGTTTTTGCCGTGCTGATTTTAGCAGGTTAACCCCCTATTTATCGTGAAAATTATTAAAAATATCATTATTTTCACGATAATCTATCAATATCATCCATTAGCCTCTAAATCTTTTGAAAAAATCGTTATTCCCGCCGAATACTCTGCAGCAGCAATCTCTTAAACTGTTCTTCCGTTATATATAGCCGTCCTACTTTTTGTATCGGCAATATTTCCTGAAACTTTTTGTAGTATTCCTGAAACAAGGCTTCTTCTTTGGTAAAGCTTGTCGTATAAATGTCAAGTTGGGTTTTCATATCTTTTCCGTTATCCATATCGTCCATATCGGAAATGCGGCGCAATGCTTGCCGTCGTCCGCGAATGACGGCTTCGTTTTTTTCCACATATTCATTGTAAAGAGGCCAGAATTTTTCGGCTTCTTTCACCGTCAATTCAATATTGTTGGAAAAGTACGCTATTTTCTGGCTTTTCAGCTTGTCGTGGCGCGACTCGAATGAGCCTTCCATGTTGCCTTCCATACGGAATAAAAAACTTGAACTTGACCCTATTACATTGCCTTGCGGGTCGCGGAGAATGGTACGGGCGGTGTCGATGCGGAAAACCCCTACTTGCGCCGAAAGTTGTACGGCTGCGATGAACAGTGTGCCTGTAACGATAAATTTCAGTGTACGCATATTTTTATGAATAATTTTATTCTAAAGAGGCAATATCGGCTAAACTCATACGGGTTGAAGCCAAGTAATTAATAATATCTTCGGTATTTACCGAGTGGTCGTTTGTTTCATCACTGTGGATGACATGCAGCGCAGTTTCTTCGTTCAGGTGCTTCATATCAAGCGATGCGGCGTAAAAATCTTCGAGCGATGCAGGCACGGCAGGGTCCGTGGCAGGCGACAGACTGTCGAGCAGGCGCACGCCGCCGTAGCCGGCTATGACCAGCGCTACGAAGCCTGCGGCAAAAGCCATTTGCGGGCGCAACGCTTGCCGCCATGAAAGCGGAGGTTGCCGCTTGGCTGCCGCCACAGTTTCTATAATCCTAACAGACAATGATTCAAAATACCCATCGGGGGTAGTGAAAGCGTTCCGTCGGAACTCATCGGTCAATGTAAAATTTTTCTTTTTCATATCACTTATGCTACTTAGACATTCCGGTGTAAAAAAGGTTTAATTATTCGGTCAATAGTTCTTCCAATTTCTTTACGGCATGATGGTAAGATGCCTTCAATGCGCCCACCGACGTACCCAACGCACTGGAGATGTCTTCATATTTCATCTCGTCAAAATAACGCATATTAAAAATCAGGCGTTGCTTTTGCGGCAATTTGAGGATGGCTTTTTGCAGCTTCTTCTGGATTTCGTTACCGTTGAAGTAAGGGTCGTCTTCGAGTTTATTGCTCAGCTGATGCTCTACGTCGGCGAGCGGAAGGAAAAACTTCGTGCGTTTGCTTTTCATAAACGTCAGCGCCTCATTGGTGGCAATGCGGTAGAGCCACGTAAAAAGCTGGGAGTCGCCTCTGAAATCGGGCAAGGCAGACCATGCTTTGACAAACGCATTCTGCAACACATCGTCGGCGTCGTCGTGCGACACCACAATCTTGCGGATGTGCCAGTACAAACGCTCCTGATATTTCCGTACAATAAGATTGAACGCATAATTCGGATTACCGCCCTCATGAAATAAACGTACAAGCTCTTTGTCAGTCATCGCAAAATCGTAGGTTTTATTTATGATAAATTATTAAAATACCGGTAAGTTTCCGCCTTATCCAACGCAATTTGAGTCTTCAGCTCGTCCATCGACTTGAACTGCCGCTCGTCGCGGATGCGGTGCACAAAGCGAACTTCAATCGACTGTCCGTAAATATCTTCGTCGAAATCAAGAATATGCGTTTCTATCACGCGCACCGGAGCGCTTTTCAACGTCGGGCGCACGCCGATATTCAGCGCCCCGCGGTACTCGCGCCCCGCGACGGTTGCCAGCACGGCATACACGCCGTCAGCCGGAAGCTGTTTCAACGGCTCGTCGAGCCGCATATTGGCGGTGGGGAAACCCATGCCGCGCCCCAGCCTGTTGCCCTCCACCACCGTGCCTTTCAGCATATAGCGGTAGCCCAAGCAATCGTTCGCCGTTTGTATATCGCCGCCCTTCAGCGCCTCGCGTATTTTAGTAGAACTCACCGTATTGTTTTTGGGGACGAACGAATTGCCCATCCCGAAAAACGAAGAATACGCCACCGCCTCTACCCTTTCAATCGTGATGCCGAGCGGTGCGCCGAGCGCCTTCATCGCCTCAAAATCGTCAAGCGCACGGTTGCCCAGCCGGTGGTCGTGCCCGATAATCAAATAATCGACACCGAGCCGCTGCTTCAAATAATAATCGAAAAACTCGGCGGTAGGCATCGCGGCGAGCGCCGCATCGAACGGAATAACCTCCACGCGCTGAATCCCGATGCCGGCAATCAGCCGCCGCTTTTCTTCCATCGAATTGAGCAGCCGCAGTTTGTCGGCGTCCTGCCCCAATACGATGCGGGGATGGGGCCAGAACGTAACGACCATGCTCTCTTTCCCTTGCGCCTGTGCCTGCGCCGCTACCTTTTCAAGCACCGCGCGGTGTCCGTTGTGTACACCGTCATAAATACCTGTTGTTGCTACTCGTTTCATACCTTTATCAATTCATAATTCATAGTCCCGACGCCCAACCGCTCGGCATGCTCAAGCCCTACGCGCCAATCGGTATTCGGGTGCATGCGGCGGAACTTGTCTTCGCCCACCAGCGGATGCTTGCCGTCTTTATTGATTTCGCAGCCTGCGGTTGCCGGCGCGGCAAGCACAAGGTCGGCGCAAGCCTTGTCGAGCGCCACCGGGTCGTACGACGCGGCAAAGCCGATGTCCGGCACTAACGGCACGTCATTGCTGCCCCAGCAATCGCAATTGGGCGACACGTCGATGACGAAACTGACGTGAAACTGCGCCTTGCCCGCAACAATCGCCTGCACATACTCCGCGATTTTCATATTCATAATATCCGACGAATTGTTCCACACCGGCTGCGCCGCCTCATACCGGCACGCCGCGATGCACTGCCCGCAGCCCACGCACCGCGCGTAGTCAATCACCGCGCGACGGTTGCCGTCGAGCGCAATCGCGCCGTAGCGGCAATCTTTCGTACACTGCCGACAGCCGATGCAGTTTTCCGCTACCACTTGCGGCTTCGACGACGAATGTAAATCGAGCTTGCCGCCCACGCTCGCCGCGCCCATGCCCAGATTCTTCAACGTCCCGCCGAACCCCGCCTGCTCATGCCCTTTGAAATGCGTCAGCGACACCACCACGTCGGCGTCGGCTATGGCAGCGCCTATCCGCGCCGACTTGCAATGCGTGCCGCCGCGCACCGGAAGGTCGCGGTAGTCAGCCCCCTTCAGCCCGTCGGCAATAATCACCGGCGCAGGCACGGCGATAGGGTTGAAGCCGTTTTCCCACGCGCTCCGCAGGTGGTCGATGGCGTTCGAGCGCCGCCCCGAATACAGCGTCGCCGAATCCGTAAGAAACGCCTTTGCGCCCAACGCATGCAAGAGATTCACGATGCACGCGGCATAATTGTGGCGGATGTAAGCCATATTGCCCGGCTCGCCGAAATGAATCTTCACGGCGGTAAACTTGCCGTTGCAATCCAACTCCTCAATACCGGCTTTGCGCACCAGCCGTTCCAACTTGTGGCACAGGTTGATTGACGGCGTGGTGTGTAAATCGGTATAGTAAACTTTTGATGCCATACGAAAATGGGTTTGAACGTCAAAAGTACAAAAAAAATAAAAGGTAGCAAAATGTAATGTAAGTTCAATTCGTAAATGCAGCTTTAGGGTTTAATAATTAGGTAAAGAATTTTTACAGAAAAAAAACTCTCCCTTTATTCCCCGCCTCAAAGTTGTCAATAATGGAGCATCTAACGCAAGCGCAAAGGAACACAATTTTTCGGATGTTGCAAAGCAATTATACACAAATAGTTATTACCGAAGCCATCGGGAAGGATAAATTGACGGTAAGCTGTGAAATTCGGCGAAACGCAAGCGGGGTTATAGCGCCACACTTGCCCAACAATATGCCCAAGAGCGTAAGGAACGGTTCGGCGATTGGGAAATTAACGCCATCGTCGGTAAAGAGAATAAGGGCGCTATCGTAACGCTAACAGAAAGACAAACAGTGATTTTAGCCCAAAGCATGAAAATGCCAAACATTCTTTTGAAATATTTGCTATTACGTATTCGCTTTTTTCTTTTCTTCTTCGTTTATGCTATCGTATATATAGCCTGCCCAAGTACCTATAATCAATCCACCGCCGATAATACTTCCTATTGAGGTAGCCAAATACCACCCTGCATTTATACGACCTCCAAACATGTGAACATCATCACAATTAATTGTCGAAATTATGGTTACAATAATAATAACTATTCCCATAATGGCGGCTATTAGCATTGCTATATTTGAGAGTATCTTTTTAGCCGCTACACTATTAATAGAAACTGCAATTGTTAGGAGTATTGCGGGGATAATTGACATTCCAAATAGGTATAATATAAATATGAGAATTTCCAACAACATATAGCTTGATATTATAAGTTATCTTCGTATGGTTTAATTGTGGAATTTTCCACGTCGACGTCGAATATATGTACACGATATCTTTGTGGTATATCCTTATTGGTGGGAAGTTTTTCTTCAGCCTTTTTATTTAATCGTTCTTGAAAAAGTTTAACATTGAAATCAATAACAGACGTTAATAAGTTAGATATTACACCCACTACTACAGCATGTACAATGTTAAATGCAATTTCCCATGACCCTTTATGCCAGTCCGTTATTTCTACATTAACATGTCTATCCAATTCTTTTTCAAAATATTCCTTAACGACGTCAATCAATACCTCATCCCATGCGTCAGAATTATCATATAAAAAGTCTTCTTTCTCTTTTTTTGACAAGAAATCTTGATTTTTCCAACTTTTCGAATAATCAAATTTTACCCGTTCTTTAGCTATTGTTTTCATATCCTATAAATTTAAAATTCACACAAAGTTATAAATACTATTTCATTTTCATTGTAAATTTATTGAATATCAGTAAAATGAGGTGCATTTTCACCACAGTACGAGGTATAAAATCACCTCATTGTTGCTTTTTTTAGGTGAAATATCGGTGAACGACAGCAGAATATTCGGCAAAAAAATCGGTTTTAAGGATAATGGATATACGCAGCAATAAATTTTCTCGGTATTGCTAATTAAAAATGTCCATTAATAGAATAGATTCTGTAAAGAACAGCTACAAATGCCAATATTGCTAATGCGATGAATATAATCCAAATTATAATATCTATTCGCCATCTATAATCAGCATCTATATATTCTATATAAGAAATTAAAAGGTCTCCTATACCAGCTACCATACCATATATAATATAACAGCCAACTCCTATAATAAGTAAACCTATTAAATGTTGCATTAAATTGCCTATAAAATCTACTATACTACTTATATTAAGTATTAAGGCAATAAGAAGAAGAGCACACAACCCTCCAAAAAGTGGGGCGGCTATCAACATGCCTATGGTAGCAAATATAACTCCTATTATCCGCATCATAAATAGCGTTTAATTCAATTTACAATTAACATGGCAATTCACGCCAATAATTTATATCATCGTTACTCGATTGGTAACCAATACTACAATTTCCACGTCTTAAATGATTCTCTTTTATTCTCTCTCCTGCTACAGTACATATTTGCTCTGGAACAACGATTGGATTATAAGAAAAAATTCTAACCTTTTTTTGATACGTTTTACGTGCTACATGGTCGATTACCCGTACAATACAAGATTTTTCCACATTATATAAATTTAAAATTCCACACAAAGTTATAAATACTATCTTATTTTCACTGTAAATTTATTGAATATCAGTAAAATGAGGTGTATTTTCACCACAGCACGAGGTATAAAATCACCTCATTGTTGTTGTTTTCAGGTGAAAGATTGGTGAACGACAGCAGAATATTCGGCAAAAAATCGGTTTTAAGGATAATGGAAATACGCAGCAACAAATTGACGTCGAGTTGCGCTTTGAAAAGTTGTTTTCGGAGGTTGCAGCGGTCGCAATTTACCTGCCGCGCCAACCACGAAATAGACTGTCCGTTATTCTGAAGTGTACGGCGAATCGAAAGCCCTATGTCAATTTCTTTGTTCATACTATTTTACAAATAAAAAATCGCGAACTTATTTTTCATTTGCAGTTGAGGTTTTAGCCGACCTTGCGAACAAATTAGATAAAAGCTCACGATTTCCCGTGAGCGTTTACACTTTTATCTCTGTTCGCATGAAATGGCTAAATTCCAACTGCGAGAATTAAAGCTAACGCTTATATGTCAAATCCCTACATAAGGGAAGTTTTTCATTTTTTTATTTATTGTCTGTCTTTTTGTATTCGTTATTATAGTTCATAGTGCAAATATAACTGTTTTTTTTGAAAGCATGTAATTTTTCTTCTATATCTTAAAAAACTCCAAATGGCTAATCGGGCTTAAATCCGTTACGCCTACACGAAACAAAAAACGACAGCCCAAAATTAGCGCTGTCGTTTTTTTATTATCGAATCGGAGTTAAATCAACCCTTTATTCGCCAACTACTTCAAATTGTATTCTCACTTTCACGTCGCGGTGAAGTTTCACTTCGGCTTGATAAATGCCTACTTCCTTCACGTGGTCGTCGCCGCCAAGGATGGTGATATTACGGCGGTCAATATCATATCCTTTAGCTACTAAGGCTTCGGCAATCTGAATGTTGTTTACCGAACCGAATATTTTACCGGAGCTGCTCACTTTGGCTACTACGTTCACCGTAAGACCGTCTATTTGCCCTGCCGCAGCCAGCGCCTGTTCGCGGATTTTCGATTCTTTATGTGCGCGTTGTTTCAAGTTTTCGGCATGTATTTTTTTTGCCGAAGACGTTGCCATAATGGCATATCCTTGCGGAATAAGATAGTTCGACGCATAACCGTTGCGAACGGTTACAATATCGTTGGCTTGCCCTACGTGGGCGACATCTTGTTTCAATATAATTTCCATACTCTGTGTCCTCCTTTTATTATTTGAGCAAATCGGTTACATAAGGCAGCAAAGCGAGGTGGCGCGCGCGTTTCACGGCTTGCGACACTTTGTGCTGAAATTTAAGCGACGTGCCGGTCAAACGGCGGGGTAAAATTTTACCTTGCTCATTCAGAAATCTTTTCAGAAATTCCGCATCTTTATAGTCGATGTATTTAATGCCTGCCTTTTTGAAACGGCAATACTTTTTCTTTTTTACATCAACGGTCGGCGGATTGAGGTAACGAATTTCGTTGTTTGTTAATGCGCTTGTGTTCATAGCTTTTACTCTCCTTTCTTTTCGATTCTGTTGTTTCGGCGTTTTTCGGCATACTCTACAGCATGTTTGTCCATGCTGAAAGTCAAATAACGGATTACACGCTCGTCGCGACGATACTGGATTTCCAGTTTCTCGATCAACGTAGGCTCGGCTTTAAACTCAATTAAGTTGTAAAAACCGGTAGTTTTCTTTTGGATGGGGTAAGCCAGCTTTTTCAAACCCCAATTTTCTTCGTGTACAATCTCTCCACCATTGGCAGAGATAAAGTCACGAACTTTTTTTACCGCTTCCTTTATCTGGCTGTCAGATAAAACGGGAGTTGCAATGAAAACGGTTTCGTAATGCTTTAACATGTGACTTTTATTTAAATTAATTAGTTAATATTCATAAAAAGGGCTGCAAAGGTAATCAAAAAAATCTAATATCAATAATCAAAATGCTTTTTTCTTTTCAAATAAAAAATAATATGTTAATTATCAAATGTTTTGAAAAAATAAATTTCACTATTAACAAAAAATAAGTACCTTTGGGGAAATTTTCAAAGTCTAATTCGTTATGAACAACTCTTTTTTAAGTCGTTTAACTCCTAAAGAACCTAAGTTTTTTCCGTTATTAAAGGAAATGTCTGATGTGATATTGCGGGCAGCAGACTTAATGATTGCTTTTGCCTCAAGCCATTGCGGGCACGACGAGGCGATAGAATTTTACAAAAAAATCAAAGACGAGGAGCATAAAGGCGATAAGTTGTCCATACGGATATTCGACGAACTGAACAGCACGTTCATTACGCCTTTCGACCGCGAAGACATCCACGACTTGGCAAACAACTTAGACGACGTAACCGACGGCATCAACAGCGCCGCTAAGCGCATAGCCCTCTATAACCCCAAAAGGTTGCCGGACAGCGCCGTGCTACTTGCCAAACTCATTAAGGAAGACGCCGAATGTATAGCCCGCGCCATTGGCGAATTAGACGTTTTGAAAAAAAGCCCTGCCAAAATCACACAATGTTGCAACGAACTGCACGACATTGAAAATAAAGCCGATGACGTGTATGAAAACTTCATTATCAAACTGTTTAACGAAGAAACCGACAGCACGGAAATCATCAAGTTGAAAGACATTATGTATGAGTTGGAAAAAACAACCGACTGTGCCGAGTACGTGGGTAAAGTCATCAAAACCATCATTGTAAAATACGCTTAAAAATATTCCAAAATGACTTTATTAATTGTCGTTATCGCTCTTGCCCTTATTTTTGACTACATCAACGGCTTTCATGATGCGGCTAATTCCGTAGCGACCATTGTTTCTACTAAGGTCTTAACGCCGTTTAGGGCAGTGCTGTGGGCTGCGATGTTTAATTTTATCGCTTTTTTTATTTCAAAGTACATTATCGGCGAATTCGGCATTGCCAACACGGTGGCGAAAACCGTATTCGAACAATACATTACCTTACCCGTTATTCTTGCCGGATTGCTTGCCGCCATTTCGTGGAATTTGCTTACGTGGTGGCTGGGGATTCCGTCTTCTTCGTCCCATACTTTAATCGGCGGTTTTGCCGGCGCAGCCATTACCAGCAGTTTTAGCTTTGGCGCTGTACATCTGAGCATAGTGATTAAAATAGCGTCGTTTATCATTTTAGCTCCTCTTATCGGCATGTTTGTAGCTACGGTACTGACTATTTTTGTTTTTTGGGTTTGCAAGAAAGTAAATCCGCACAAAGCCAACAAATGGTTTAAACGCCTGCAATTGGTTTCGTCGGGGCTTTTCAGCATAGGACACGGACTGAACGATTCGCAAAAGGTAATGGGCATCATTGCCGCCTCCTTGTTTGCCGCCCACCAGCAAGGATTGTCGATAGGCATTGCCGATATTACGCACATTCCGACGTGGGTGCCGTTGGCTTGTTTTACGATGATCGGCTTGGGCACGTTGTCGGGCGGTTGGCGCATTATCAAAACCATGGGGTCGCGCATTACGAAAGTAACGCCGCTGGAAGGCGTAGTAGCGGAAACAGCCGGCGCATTGACTCTTTTCTTAACGGAAATGTTAGAAATTCCGGTAAGTACAACTCATACCATCACCGGCGCTATTGTAGGCGTCGGCGCAGTCAAACGGCTTTCGGCAGTGCGGTGGGGCATCACCCGCAGTCTGCTTACGGCATGGCTGCTGACTATTCCGGTAAGCGCACTTCTTGCTTCAGGAATTTATATGGTTATTCGTTGGGTTGGTTGATTATTGCCCCGTCATTCCGACCGTAGCGCAACGGAGTGGAGGAATCTGCTCACCGTTCCGCAATTTCTATAAACAGTAGATTCCTCGACAAGTTCAGAATGACGACGAGAAAAATTAAAAAGAATACCATTCAACATTAGTACGGACAGTTTTTGCACTTGGGGTCGGTGTTGAAGGGGTGCGGTTTTCGCAGGCGGCGGGTGTAGAGTTTGTAGATGATGATGGCTTCGATGGTGCCTGAGGGATTGACGACGCCCGCTTTGGCGTATTGCAGGGGATACTCATAAACGCCGGAAATGCTGAAGTTGCTCCATTCGACGCTCACGAGCAGTCCGGCTTCGGACATGGCGCGGTAGAGCAGTCCGGCGGTGAGTATGCTTGCGCGGAAGTTGAGGTGGAAGTTGGCGTTAAACTCTTCTTGAAATACGTGCGGCGAGGCGTATCCTTTGCTGTGGACGAGCATCGCGGCGAGCGAGAAGTCCCACCAGTTTTGGGCGCGTTCGTAGTAGTGGAACCGGTTTTTGGAACGAAACCGTGTGTAGAGGTAGTTCGTATTGGTAAAGGGCGCGAGGTCTGTTTTGAAAAGTGAAATCATGTTGAGGGACGAGAAGCCGAACGTCCAAAATGTTTTTTGCCGATGATATACAAATTCAGCGCCGATGTCGGTATTGTATTTGGAATGGGGCTGTATGCCGTACAGGGCGGGGTCGGGTATTTCCGTTTCGGCAACGGCTTGCGACCAGTTGTAGAACAGCCGCTGGTAGCGGAATCCAAGCCCAAAGTTAAGGAACGCGTTGCCGAAGTCAATCATGTAGGCATACGTGAGGGCGAGGTCCGTCGTGCCGGTGTATCCTATTTTGTCGGATATGGCGCGTATGCCGAATTGGGAAGCCATGTCTTCGCTGAAGTAGGCGGTGGTGAACATGTAGGTTTGTGGCGCGCCTTTAAATCCGACCCACTGGCTGCGGTGTCCTACGCCGAATTTCCATGTATGGAGCGTGGGGTCAATCGTAGCAGGGTTGATGAAATAGGTATCTATCCAATAATTGCTCAACCGTATGTTCGATTGCGCCGCGGCAAGCGTGCTTAGCAACATTCCCAGAAATATCAACGCCGTCCGTTTCATTTATCTTACGATTGTAATGTATCCGCAGTTTTTTATTGCACCTTGCGCTCCGCTGTCGAAGATGCAGTAGAAGTAGGTGTCGGCGCTTACCGGCTTGCCGTGGTATGTGCCGTCCCATCCCTCATTGCCTTTGTAGAACAGTACGCCGTTGCGGTTGTAGACTTCCATTTTCCAGCCTGCCATAAAGAGGTCGTTGACGCCGTCGCCGTTGGGCGAAAATGTATTTGGACGCAGGACATTATCGACCTGAAGTATGGCTTCGGATGTTTCCAAGCAGCCGTACGAGTTGACGACCGAGAGTTTTATCGTATAATACATGTCGCGCGTTACCGGCGGGTAGGTGTGCCATACCGGATTGCCGGAGCTTTGAGCGCCGTCGCCGAAATCCCATGTGTAGAGCGTCGTCGGCGTTTCTTTTGTCCACAGTTGTATGAATAGGTCTTTGTTCGTTATTTCCTGTTTGTTCATGCTGACGGGGTAAATTTCGACAGGATACAGTTCAGCCAATGCCGCCGCTTCGTTGACGCATCCCGCAGGCGAAATGCCGCGCACGGTATATGCACCGTCTTTATATATGGTCAATGTATTTCCGCTGCTGCCGTCGTTCCACAAGTAGGTTTCGCCGCCAAATGCGGTAAGAGTTAACGAATCTTCGGGGCATAATTTGGGGTCGGGCGGGTAAATCATAATTTCCGGAAAGCCTTCTACAAGCAGCGTATGCGTATACGTGTATGTACAAAGAAGACTTGTTACGGTGAGCCGCACCGTATCAATGCCGGGTTGCAGGAATTGATGAACAGGGCGGATGGCGGTGGAGGTTCTACCGTCGCCGAAATCCCAGAGGTACGTATCGGTAGGTTGTGTATTATAGAAGGATGCTTCAAAACTGTAGATTCGTTCGGTACAGTTTTCCAATATGGGCACGATGCCGTAATCGCCATGCGATACGGATACGTCAAAATAGGCGGCGGCGTAGCATCCCCGCTTGTCGGTAACGGCTACGGAAGCCATGCCTACTTGACCGGTTATCATGCTTTCGTTGTTTTCGCCCACAGGCGTGCCATGCGACCAATCGTAGATGTAGGGAGGCGTGCCGCCCGATACCTTCGCCGTAGAGATTTGGATGTCGCTATTGGTTTCACAATCGAACGACGGCGCAGTTTCTACTTGTACGGTTATAGGCGATGGGCTTTGTATCGTATATATCTCTGAAACTTTACAGCCGTGTTCGTCCGTAACCTCAACCATGTAATTGTTCGGCGGAAGATTTGCTAAGCTGCTTAACGTGTCGTCTGTTGACCACAGGTAATGGTAGGGCGCAGTGCCGCCCAAGACCGTCAGGACAATCGCGCCGTTATCAATGTTACTACATTCTACGGCGTCGGTTATCGCCGCCGATACGGTCAGCGGAAACGGTTCGATAATCACAACCGATTGGTCGAAACGGCACGGCTGCGCATCGCTGATATGTATCGTATAAGTGCCGGGGGCGAGATGGGTGCGGTCTGCGCCTGCCATCGGGTCGTCTTCCCACGCAAACTGGACAGGCGGTACGCCTCCTGCAAAATTCAGACGGATGCTTCCGTCCTTCGCATCGTAGCACGACACGTGCTGCACCACCGGCGACATGGTAAACAGCGGAGGCTCTACGATGTCTACAGTCACCTGCACCGAGCAGTGGGTAGAGTCCGTAACGGTGATGACATAAGTCCCCGGCGGCACGTTGTCTTTATAAAAACCTTGCGCATAGTTATTCCAAACCGCTTGGAACGGCTTGAAGCCGCCCGATACAACGCGGACCGAAATGATAGCGTCGTTAGCGTGGTAACAAGTGATGGGCGTAACATCTGTGAGGAGCACTATTTCGGCAGGTTGCGTCAAAGTATAGGACGCCGTATCGGAACAGTAGGCATCTTCGACTGTCAGCCGGTATTCGCCTGCGGGCAGGTTATACAAGTTTTGTTCGTTACTTGTAAATCCGTTAGCGCCTATCCATGAATAGGAGTATCCTAATTGGTTGTTGGGGAGCAGTATTTTTGTACCTCCTTCTACGCTAATTTCGATAACGCCGCTGCTATCCTCGAAACACGATAAATCCGTTGTTTTTATCATAGAAATGATTAATAGCTCAGGTTCTGTAATTACAGCGGTAACCGTAGCAGGGTTGCAATTATGGTCGTCGGTAACCGTGAGGACATAAGACCCCGGAGCAAGCCCCGATAAATCGCGCGTGGCGGCAAATGGGTCGCCGTCTTTTGTCCATTCATACGTGTATGGCGCAGTGCCGCCCGACACGCTTACCGTAATCGCTCCGTTCATTGCGCCGTAGCAGGTTACATTCGAGGTATCGTCTATTTCAACGATGAACTCGTCGGGCGTAGTGATGGTATATGAATGTGTATAAGTCAACCCTTTGCTTTCAGTGATAAGCACAGTATAGACCCCCGGCGCTAAATCGTAGATGGAGGCTGAGTCGGAAGTAAATCCGTCGGGACCTGTCCATGCCACAGTGTAGGGAGGAACGCCGCCTACAATGGTCAGTTCAATGCTTCCGCCGCCGGTAGAATAATAGCAAGGAGCATGTGTAATAATAGTATCGGGGTTAAACGGAGGATGTACGGTTACTACGATGTCAAACGTGCTACCCTCGCATCCGTTGGTTTCGGGCGTAACCCGATAAGTGACCACCGTAATCTCAGGCGGGTCGGTGGCGCAGGTTAACGCTTGGCTGATGCTTGTCTGCGGTGTATTTTCGTCCGAAGCACCGGTAACGCCGCCAGCCGGCAGCATAGATATTACTTCCCATGTGTAGGTTGTGCCCGGCAGCACGGTGTCGGTAGCATCGGTAACAGGAGCTACGGTGAAAGCATAGCCGCTGTTAATGGATTCTTCTTTGTCGGAAATAATAGGTACGGGGTTCACGGTTACATAAACAACGTCGGACTGTAAATCATTACACGTGCCTGCTGTGAAGGAAATAATACAATAATAATAAATCGTTGCCACCGAATCGGACGGCGGCGTATAAGAAGACGTCGTGGCGCCTGCAATAGCCGTACCGCTGTATCCATTCGTGGCGCTTTGATACCATTGGTACGAAGGCGAACCTATTCCACTTTGGCAGACTACCACTAATTCCGGAACATCTTCCCACCGGCACACTTCTGCCGATTGGGGTTGAGCCGTAATGTCAGAGCCTTGCACCACCTCAACAACCGCATCGGCAGACGTAACGCTGCACCCGCTGCTCGATTGGCTCACTACGCAATAATAGGTAATTGTACCGGATGTGCCGGACGGCGGTAAATAAATACTGTCGGTTGCGCCTACAATGAATACATAATCGGCATACCATTGGTACGTGTAGTTTGTTCCGACGCCTCCTTGCGCCACCACCTCCAATGTGTCAGCCATATTCGGACACACCATTTGAGCGGCTATCGGCTGCGTAACGATAGACGGAGGCAGCACGACTTCCACTTCGGCAATCATAGCCGTTACAGGGTCGCAGCCGCTTCCTAAAAATGCAATCGTTACATAATAGTAGTACGTGCCAACTGCGACGAAATCCGACGACGGAGGCGTATAGGTATCGGCAGTAGCTCCCGGAATGGACGTGCCGCCGATAGTCGTATTCAGATTGTTTTTGTACCATTGGTACGTAGGCGTACCTGCGCCGTCGGTGTACGACACGCTGAGCGTATCAACTTCGCCGCCTACGCATATTGCCAGCATACTTACAGATTGCGGAATGATAGGAGACGGAAGAACCGTAACGGTGTCATCTACGGCTTGTATTTGAGCACAGGCATCGCCGGATTCCGTTATACGCACTAAGGTATAAATATATGTGCCTAAAGAAGACGTCGGCACGGAAAGCGTAGCGGAATTACCGGTGGAAACAACCGTCTGTTCGCTACCGCCGTTGATGGTATAAGTGAAGGTATAGGGCGCAACGCCATTACTGCCTGTGAACGTCAGCACAGGCTCTTGCGAGTCGATACAAACATCTTTGCCGCCGCTAATAGTTCCCGAAGGCGCTGCCAGAACCGTTACGGCTATGGTAAAAGGATTGCCCGCACAACTATTGCCCGCACCGGAAACAGGCGTTACCGTGTAAGTTAAAGTTGCTGCGGATGAGGTTACATTCGTGAGCGTTTGTCCAATGGTTGTCTGACTGCTTGCCGCCGCGCCGCCTGTAACAGCTCCCAACGGATTGCTTACAGGAGTTCCCCAATTATACGTCGTTCCTGCGGGAATAATATTGCCGCTTCCATCCGTTGGTACAATGGAAAATGAGCTATCGCTGCATATTCTTGCCGTAAGGTTTCCGATAAAAGGTTTCGGATACACGGTTACTATCACAGGGAACGCATCGCCTACACAGACGCCTGCTTTGGGCGTTACGGTATAAGTAGCGGTGTGGGGCAAATTGGTCGGATTAGTTAACGTTCCGAAAATAGCGGACGCATTGTTGCCGACTGCGCCGCCGGTAAGTCCGCCGCTCACATCGGGAACTGCCCAACTATAGGTAGCGCCGACAGGAACAATCGTTGCGCCTCCGTTAACCGGCGTTGTGGAAAAAGAACTACCGCTGCATACGGCATGGAAAAGCGTATCTATCGCCGGTACAGGATTGACCGTAATGGAATATGTACTCGATGCGCCTACGCATCCGGGCGGATTCGCCAGTGTGGCTTTAGCTATATAATACACAGTAATCGGAGCATTGGTCGTGTTCGTTAATGTTTGTGCGGGAATAGTTCCTGCGCCTGATATTACGATTCCCGTAATGCCGCTTACGGTAGATGCTGTCCAAGCAAACACGACGTCGCTTGTAGCGCTGCTTAAAGTTACTTCTTGAGACACATCAGCCGAACAAATAGTTTGGTTACCCAGCGAGAACTGTACGCTCGGAGAAGGATAAACCGTAATAGTAAAAGTAGTTGACACACCGGCGCAAGTATCAGCGTATGGCGTAACGGTAATGGTAGCCGTAATCGGCGCAACACCGCTATTGGCAGCGGTAAAAGAAGAAATCGCACCTGTGCCTGTAGCAGCCAATCCGATAGCCGTATTGGAATTTGCCCACTTATACGTTGTGGCATTCGTAGCGCTGAATGTAATATTGGGTACTGTGTCGCCGTTACAATATATTTTATCGGAAACAGCGGTGATAACCGGCGCTTCATGTATAGTAGCCGTAGCGAAAGTATCCACGCTACCGCATGTGTTGGCAACTTGCAACTCAATTTTTTTAGCCCCCGACGTGGTATATGTCACAGACGGCGTAGCGCTATTGGACGTAGCAGGCGTTCCTCCGGCGAATGTCCATGTGTAACTCGCCGCCCCGCCGCCGCAAACATCAACGATAGCGGTAGGTGTTACAGTCGTACCCGCAGGGTTTTGACAAAGAGACATAGGAAGTACTGAAACTTTGGGTTTATCTTTTACATTGATGATTTGCACATCGGATGTATCCGTACCGCACACATTGGTAGCCGATAAAGTAATGGAATAAGAACCCGAATTATTAAAATTCATAGAGGGCGACTCCGATGTTTGGTCGCCATTGACATACGTGTAAGAAGAAGATGTGCCGCAATTACCGTCTTGGTATGTAACGTTCCATTCATACACCGGCGTCTCGTAAGAAAAAGTAAGATCGGTGGTGTTTGAAAAATCTACGGTCAAAGAAGCGCATCCATCAGAAACACTTGGCGTAAAATCAGCTCCAAGCAGCTGTTCTACATAAATAACCGTATCTTTTGTATCCATACCGCATTTATTTCCTAACGTGATGGAAACGGTATAAGAGCCGGGGTCTGTAAAAGTCAGACATATCATTTCGCTACCGCTAATCCATACGGAAGGATCGCTCACGCCAAAGTCATTGCCCATATCGCCCGACGACAAGGTATAACCTGTGTTGGGCGTAATTTTCCAAATAAACATGGATGCTACACAATTGGAATTTGTTCCGCCGAGATATACCACTTCCCGTAACGAATCTGTGGCAGAAATACAAACGGACGTTTCTACACAAATGCTGTCTTTCTGAAGATCTATAGTAGCTTTCGGTTTTTCCGAAATATAAATCGGTTGCACACCGCCGCTGGATCTGCCGCAGTAATTTTCAGCAGAAATCGAAAACTGGAAAGAATTGGGATACGTTCCGTCCGAACCTATAGCCGTATATCCGCAAGAAGTATTTTCGTAAGTATGAGAAATAAAGGGAGGTAATGGGTCGGACAAAAGAACGGGATCAGAACCATCGCCGAAAGTAGCGGTATAACGTGTTATCCCGGGTGGGTTATCAGCGGCAGCGGCGACAGGAAAAGTGATTGTTCCGGGAACGCACATCGTCGTATTGGCAGGTTTTGAAACCGTTATACCAGGAATATTTCCAATAAAAACGACATATTCCTGTGAATTGCTACACGTCCCCGATTTTACAGTAAACGTCAATGTAGATGCTCCTGAACTATAGAGATGTGTTTCCACACCATTAAATTCCGTTGCGATAAATGGAGGAGTAGCGTCGCCCCAATCAATCTGATATTCCGTATTGGTTGGTTTGGTCGAAGACAGATTCGTGAACTTAAACTCTTTTGAATCGGCTGAACATTCCATGAACACATAAGGCACAGCGCCGTTAGGTCCCAGATGAGCGTCCGGCATCCGATATGCAAGAACAGATTTCTGTATGTCGGCAATACAATGGGTTGCTTTATCAGTAACCGTAAGGGTTACGTTATAAGAGGAACTGCCTGTACCGTCGGTATATTTATGGGTAGGGTTCTGCGCATTAGACGAAGAAGTTCCGTCGCCGAAATCCCACACATAATTATAATTTCCCGGACTTCCGGTATAAGTAAAAGCCGTTTCCGTACACTGGGCGGAGGTAAATGTAAAAGCCGCCGTCGGCAGCGCGGCGACCACAATAGTAACCGATTCCGTTAAGTTGCTGACCGTATTGCCGTCGTTGTCCGAAATATTTGTGAGGGTATAGGTGTATGTACCTGCCGTTGACGTAGGAATAGGCAATGTTACAAAATCGTCGGAAGGCAATGTGGAAATTGTAAAGGGCGCACCGCCGTTTATAGTGTACGTAAAAATATAAGGCGACATTCCGTCAGCACCTGTAAAAGTCAATATAGGCGATGCCACATCCCGACAAACCACTGCATCAGAAGCTGAAAGAGTGGCTCTTAGCGTTTGTGCTTGTACATTCACGTACATGCAGCAAAAGCATAATAATACAAACAAAGGTCTCAAAATTTCTCTAAAGCAAATAGTGTAAGGTGCAAAGGTACAAATTATTTTCTACATTGTACACTTAAAATTTACATTTTTTGAAGATGATTATAAACTAAATTACCTTCGGCTAAAAGCCGAAGGTAATTTAATCTCTAATGCTTTCAACAAAATAGACTTGTTAATAAGGTCTGTTTTGTATTCGTTATATGATCTATTTTTTCTTCTTGAGAACGCATATCTTTTTTATATTGCTGCGCACATACACTCGTAGAAAAAAGAAGACTGAATAATAATGCAAACGCTATTTTCATATCTACAGTTATGTTATATTAAGGCGCTAAAATTTCTGCAACAGCAATTCCATGATTTTGATGGAAGCCAATGCCACAGGCGTTCCGGGTCCGAAAATAGCCGCTGCGCCCGCTTTGTACAGTGCATCGTAGTCTTGTGCCGGAATTACGCCGCCCACTACTACCAAAATGTCTTCGCGCCCGAGTTTTTTCAGTTCGTCCATAATTTGCGGCACTAACGTCTTGTGCCCCGCAGCCAGCGACGATACGCCCACAATGTGCACATCGTTTTCCACCGCTTGTTTGGCAGCTTCGGCAGGCGTTTGGAACAGCGGTCCCATATCTACGTCGAATCCGACGTCGGCATAGCCGGTAGCTACCACTTTTGCACCGCGGTCATGACCATCTTGCCCCAATTTCGCAATCATAATGCGGGGTTGACGACCGTTTTGTTTTGCAAATTCAACCACCAATTGTTTTGCTTTTTCGAAATCGCCGTTGTTTTTCACTTCGGCGGCATATACTCCTGTATTCATACGTATCGTTGCTTTATAACGTCCTGCATTTTTTTCGCAAGCGTCTGAAATTTCACCGAGCGAAGCGCGTACTTTCGCCGCTTCCACCGCTAATTCGAGTAAATTTCCCTGCTTGGTTTCCGCAGCTTTTGTAATGGCATTCAACGCCGCCTGCACTTTAGCTTCGTCGCGCGAAGCCCGCAGTTGTTGCAACCGTGCAATTTGCGATTCACGTACTTTTGTATTATCTACATCAAGAATATCAATCGGGTCTTCTTTTTCCAACCGGTATTTATTCAATCCTACGATGACGTCGGTATTGGAATCAATACGCGCCTGTTTGCGGGCAGAAGCTTCTTCGATGCGCATTTTGGGGATACCTGTTTCGATGGCTTTTGCCATTCCGCCCAATTTTTCCACTTCCTGAATGTGCGCCCATGCACGGTGGGCTATGTCATGCGTCAGTTTTTCCACATAATAAGAGCCTGCCCACGGGTCGAGCGACTTGGTTATGTTGGTTTCTTCCTGAATATAAATCTGGGTATTGCGGGCAATACGCGCCGAAAAGTCGGTAGGCAACGCAATGGCTTCGTCCAGCGCGTTGGTGTGGAGCGACTGTGTGTGTCCCAACGCCGCCGCCATGGCTTCAATACACGTACGTGCTACGTTGTTGAACGGATCTTGCTCGGTTAAGCTCCATCCCGATGTTTGCGAATGTGTACGCAACGACAGCGATTTCGGATTTTTCGGGTTAAATGATTTTACGATTTTTGCCCACAGCATGCGGGCGGCACGCATTTTGGCAATTTCCATAAAGTGATTCATCCCGATAGCCCAGAAGAACGACAGGCGCGGGGCAAAATCGTCCACGCTCATGCCTGTGTTGATGCCTGTGCGGAGGTATTCCAGTCCGTCAGCCAACGTGTAAGCCATTTCAATGTCGCACGTAGCGCCTGCTTCCTGCATGTGGTATCCCGAAATGGAAATAGAGTTGAACTTGGGCATATTTTTGGCAGTATAGGCAAAGATATCGCCGATAATCCGCATCGAAAATTCGGGCGGATAAATATAGGTATTGCGCACCATAAATTCTTTCAGAATGTCGTTCTGAATCGTACCGCTCAGTTCTTCGAGTTTCGCGCCTTGCTCAATTCCCGATACAATATAAAAAGCCAATATCGGCAACACCGCGCCATTCATGGTCATGGACACCGACATTTTGTTGAGCGGAATTTGGTCGAACAACACCTTCATGTCTTCGACGCTGCAAATGCTTACGCCTGCTTTTCCTACGTCGCCCACTACACGCGGGTGGTCGGCGTCGTAGCCGCGGTGCGTAGCAAGGTCAAAAGCCACCGACAAGCCTTTCTGTCCGGCAGCCAGATTCCGACGGTAAAACGCATTTGACTCTTCGGCAGTCGAAAATCCCGCATATTGACGGACAGTCCACGGACTCATTACATACATCGTGCTGTAAGGTCCGCGCAAGAAAGGAGGCAAACCTGCTGCATAATTCAAATGTTCCAACTTTTCGAGGTCGGAAGCGCTGTATGCGTTTTTCACTTCAACTTGTTCGGGCGTAGTCCATGATTGTTGTTTCACCGCACCGCCAACAGCAGTGGCATTATAATTTATTGTTGAAAATTTTGGCTTCATACTTTTTTCCATTTTACGATGTTATATTCCTAATTCTTTTTGATATTCTTTCAACGTCTCCAGCACATTGCTTTTTACGTTGATGAAGTTCTTGATGCCTTTGGCTTCCAATTCGGCGCGGCAGGCAGGGTCGCCGGCGACCACTACAATAGCTTTACCGCCTATCAACTGTGCAATTTGCGGCACAGCTTCGGCATATTCGTCGTCCGACGAACAAGCTACTACAATTTGCGCTTGGGCAGCCAACGCCGCTTTTACGCCTTCGTCAATCGTGGCAAAGCGGGTATTGTCCACCACGCGGAAACCTGCGCAGGCAAAGAAATTACTTGAAAATTGCGCACGGGCGCGGCACATTGCCAAATTGCCGAACGTCAGCATAAATACCTGCGGTTGTTTACCGCTTTTTTCGGTAGCATAGCGCAAAGCCTCAAAAGCCTGTGCGCCGCGATACCATTCAATAGGTTCGGCAATTTTATCGGCTGCCGAATGACATTTTTTACCACCGCGCGTTACGGTATCCGGCGTTACGTCGTCAGCCACTGTTTCCGTAAAATTCGGGTATTGATTAGAACCCAGCAAAATGTCGCGGCGGGTAGTAATGTTTATATCGCGTTTTTGAGCCGCCGTTTTCACTTGTTCTTGAATGAAACCGGCTTTAAACGCTTCAAAATAGCCGCCTTTTTCTTCCACTTGTTTAAAGAGTTTCCATGCTTCTTCGGCAATAGATTGGGTCAGCGTTTCGATATAATATGAACCTGCCGCGGGGTCAATCACGCGGTCGAAATACGATTCTTCTTTCAGGATGATTTGCGTATTACGCGCAATGCGGTTCGAGAATACCGACGGTTTGCGTATGGCATTGTCGTACGGTTGCACCTCAAGGCTATCCACGCCGGCTAACGCCGCGCTCATGGCTTCGGTAGTAGCGCGCAGCATATTCACATTCGGGTCATATACCGTTTGATTCCATGCCGAAGTTACGGCATGAATATTCATTACCGCCGAGTTGTTTTCCTCCGCGCCGTATGCTTTCACAATGTTAGCCCACAAGAGGCGTGCCGCGCGGAATTTTGCTATTTCCAAGAAATAGCTTCCGCCTACTGCAAACGTGAATTTTATTTTCTGTGCAACAAGGTCGGCATTCACGCCAACGTCCGTCAGGCGATGCAGGTATTCGCTACCCATTGCCAAGCCAAACGCCAATTCCTGTACAATATTTGAGCCTGCATTGTGGAAAATATAGGCGCTCACGCCTACCGTACGGAACGAAGGATACTCTTTAGCCGCTTCTACAATGGTTTTTAACTGCTCGAAACTCGTTTTTTCATCGATAACAAACACGCCATGCAATGTCAGACGGCGCAAGGGGTCGAACGCAATAGCGCCGCGCGTCTGCTTCGTAAGTTTGTGTTTCAACACATCGAACAAGCCCACAGGATTGCCGCAAGCGCCGTTGAAGTTGATTTCAATAGCCGACAATTCGATGCCTTTCAGCAAAGTATCCAATTCGGCAGCGCTGATTCCTTTTTCGTCAATGCGGAAACCCAGCGCATCTACACCTTTACTTAACACATCAAGCGCTTGTTTGTTCGCCTCCGCCGCTTGTTCGCGGGCGTCAAAATCCTGACGCACCAACCAATTATTATCAGTTTTAGCGCTACGTACCAAGGTGAGATTTTGTAAATTTTCGGCGCGGTAATACGGACGGACGTTAAATCCCTCCGGCGTTCGCCACACCAATCGTTTTTCATAATCAGCGCCTTTTAAATCTTTTTGGATGACCGCCTCCCACTGTTCGGTGGCTACCGGTGAAAACTCCGAAAATAATGTATCTGCCATAATATTAGATTATTATATTACAATGTCCTTATTTTAAGATGCCAAAGGTACAAAAATTTTATGTTACACACAAAAGAATATGAATATCGAAATTAAAAATGCTTATGTCTCCAAAGCGCTTTTACTTAATTTTTATTTCTATGATAACCGGATTGTCATCTTCTTGTAAATTGGCAATAACACCTTGCATGTTTTCTGCTGTAACGGAGCAATATAAATTTTCATTTGTTACAAATTTAGGCAAAACATATTTTTCATATTCCATCATTTTTTAGTTCAAATGAATCTATCATTTCTTTCATAGCAGCGTGGTATTGTGTAAGATTATTTTTTGTAGAAGCTACAGATATTTTAATAAATCTATGATTTTTCTCAAATATATATTCATAGTTATAAAGAATTTCTTTTTCTCCTTTAGGATTCAAAGAATCATCATGAAATGACGCTAAAACAACATCTGTACCATTAACATTTAATTTTCGTTGTTTAGTATTAACATTTTTCCATCGACCACTCACAATATCAAATACTTTAACAGTAGTGTCAATAGGAGTATAAACACTGATTTGAATGGCTTCCAAATCATGCTTTCTATGCTCACCTTGGGCAAAATAGTTTATATTCGCTTTACAGCCATGTCTTTCAGTAATTTTATTAATCCCGTCTTCTAAAGACACTTGCGCGAATGTATATCCTTCTAAAATATTTACCGAATAAAAAGAATTTTGCAAACGGACGAAAGCGGTAGTATCTTTGTCGGGCTGCGGCAAATCATACTCATAAATAACATCGGTTTCTGTGAATGATGTACAGTACATCTTGCGGTTGTTTTCCGAAACGGTAAATGTGATTGACGGTTTGTCCAATTTATACCGGTTCAGAATATTACCATCCCAATCAAAAACAAATATCTCCGGTGTGAAATTCTCCATATCGCCAGCAACCTCTTTTTTTGATTTTCCAATCCATTGGGCATAAATATAATCGTCTGTTGCGTAGGCATCTGTGAAATGAAACACCTCGTTTTGAACGGATTCATAATCCGATACTTTCCCTGCATCAAAGCGCACTTCTTTTATCGTATTTCCGTCACTATCCAAAAGTTTCATTACCGGAAAATGATAATAAAAAGCAGCTATTTTATCATTGAATGAATTATAATAAGTAGATTTCAAATAAATCGGATATTTTTCTTCATCTGATGCTAAATGAATCCAATCTGGATAAGGGCTGAAATAGGATTGTTCGTGTGAAAATATATTCAATCGGGTAAACTCATTTTGTTGTTCAATTTCGAACCAATTATCGAAATAGTATATGGAGTCATTGATTTTTTTAAATCTATTTACCGGTGTTTTCAGATGAAACAGGTTTAATGGTTTTGTGTCGGCAATATACGCGGTGGAATCAGTAAATTTTACATATTTTATTTTGCCGGTATCGTATATTTCCACAAATTCTGAATGGTAAGCTATAATATCATCATTGCCCACCGATACGAAGTTGTTTGGACCCATTCCTTGATCGCCAAACGAATACAAATATTTAAGCGTCGGGAGTTCAAATACCTTAAACATATTTTCGTGTAATTGCTCAAATACAATGAGTTTATCTTCATGAATAAATATCCTTCCCGAAAGTAGTACTTCTACATTCAGCTGCTTGGATGTGGATGAAAGTTCCGTAATTTCCGGCAACTTGACCACTTGGGTGTTTTCACTACATGAAAAAAAGTTAAAAATCGACAGCATCAATCCTGCTGATATGCTTGCTCTTGTGTTGTTCATAATGTTTTATATTGTGTATAATACGGAAAAGGTAAAAATAATAATTGATCTTTCCTTTAAAAATAAAGGAAAGATTGGCAGAAAACAAGTCTTCTGCTAATCTTTTCAAATGCACTGTGGGCAGACGGTTACTCGCTGCTGCGCACTTTCTTGGTTACTTTATTTTCAATCAGGAAAGCAATAAGCAAGCCCAATCCGCCGAAAATCAGCACCGGCGCAAGATAAGCCACCGTGAACATATCCCATTTATTGTTATAGTCTTGACATCCAAGATGTACAACTATAATCAATCCGGCAACCAAGCCTAGACCAATGCCTATCAACAAGCATCCGATTTTCAATCCGCTAAAAGATTTAAAGGATACATTAAGAAAATCAAACCCGCCATTCAAAATAGAGGGCTGCAGCTCTGCGCCTATTTTTTCAATTAATATCATTCGCTCTTTGCGGCGAATACACAATTCGAAAAGGCGATATACACCTGCCGTTAAAATCCACACAATAGTGATGGGTACTACAAAATCAAACATAATTTTTTATTTTTTAAGTTAAACATTTAATATATTTTACTCTTTTGACGCAATAAATGCGAAAAGGTTACACTTTGACAGTCGAAATTTTTTATTTATTTTTGCTGCATAAATGTAACCTATGTGAATATCGTGCGTCATATAGTAAGAATAATATATTAATTCTAATTGAGCTGAAAACGGATACTTATTATATTGAACGGATAATATTGGGCGAAACGGACTATTTTTCCGTATTGCTGGAACGGTACAGCCGTCCTGTTTTTACATTAATTGTAAAGATGACCGGCAACCGTGAAGACGCCGAAGAGTTGACGCAGGACGTGTTTTTGAAAGTATTTCGTTCGCTTAAGTCGTTTCAGGGCGACAGTCTTTTTTCCACGTGGCTTTACAGCATTGCATACCGCACCACCGTGTCGGCATTGCGGAAAAAGAAAACCGAACAGACGGCGATTGAAGACCTTGCGGACGACGAACAAATTGACGGCGAGGAGGAAACAACGGTGCACAAAGAGCTGCAACTGGCAGCGTTGGAAAAGGCATTGGAGCAGCTCGCGCCGAACGACAGGGCTTTGATATTGCTCTTTTACAAAGAGGAACATTCGGTAGAAGAACTTGCCGTCATTACGGGATTGACCACGGCGAATGTCAAAATCCGTTTATACCGCATCCGCAAGCGGTTATTCGCCTTGATGAATGTAAATGAATGAGTAATAATATAAAGTAACAGAAAAGTAGTATGAATACCAATCAGACAGCAAACGAAGACACGTTGAAAACGTTATTTGGATATATGCCGGCGGAAACGCTGCCCGGCAATTTTCAGGCAAACACGATGCAACGCATCCACCAAGAAGCCATCTCGCTCCGCAAACGCAAACAGCGGCTGCAACTTATCGGACTGATTGCCGGATTATCCGCCATTATTGGAATCGGAGTATTCGTTTTTATACAATATGTTGATATTAATAATATTATAACTATTCGACGATTCAAAACAAATCTTTTATCTCTTTCCATTCCGCCGATGTGCATCCAAATAAGCGTTATCGCACTCATTTTATTGATTTTCGACATGCTATTCCGGCAGATGTATTATAAACGACATAGGCAAAATTACTAAAAATCACACGGTAACGCAACTTACAGCCGAACGCTGCACAGGTTTTCCCCTATTTCATGTATTGCCGATTCTATTTCATGCAGCCGCTTTTGAGACGGCTTTTTTATCCCGCACAGATAAGCAGCCATAACGCTCTGCGGAATACCTAAGTTGCGGGCTATTCCTGAAACGTTCAACTCCGGGTGGCTTTTGAATAAATGATACAATGCCGGTTTTTCGCAGTCCTTTTTGTGCATAAATCCTTCGAAGCTCAAATCTTCATCCAACTCCTCCCATCGTATCCCTATATTATTATATGTAAACGCTTCTCTCTGTTTTTTCGTGGCATACCGCAACCGGGGATAGTCATTGATTTTTTCGCTAAAAACCTTGCCATCGCTCGTCTGTATATGGACGGCTGTTTGGTCAATCCACACTTTTTCTACTTTTACACTCATTTTCCTACCTGATTAAAG
>JAITPN010000078.1 GCA_031289415.1 Prevotellaceae bacterium
TTTGCGCTTGTCAGAAAAAAATCGTAATATTGCACCGTATTGAATATCGGTTAAGTCTGTTGGATAATTTTGCATCGTTTTTTATGCTGTTGATAATCATAAAGATACGATATTTATTCGACATAAACAACTGATATTCAATATTTTTATTGTAAATTTAAACAGTTTCTTAATATAAAAATAATTAGAGGCGAAAAAAAGACGAAAGATATAAATATAGAACGACTACAATATTCAGTAGTAGTGTTGCATAATGGTATTGAACTGCAAAAGGGAGATACTATAACTTTGGGAAATGCCACTGCATTAGATATTTGGAATAAATATAGTACAAATTCATTATCATGGAATGTTCGTGCCTATACACAGTCTGAGTCGTGGATTGCTTTCGAAAATAAAGAGGGAACAATTAATGGGCAAGGTACAGGTTCAATTATATTTAACATTGACGAAAACAAACTGTCAAAATACGTACCTAATTATGCAGATGTTATTATTGCAACAACTACTGATAATGGCTCTTTTCAGATAACAGTTTGTGCTACACGAGATGCAAGAGAACCTACACCCAAAACAATGCCTGTTAGTAATATTAATTCAAATTCGGCTAAATTTAATGGGACTATTCTAGATCCCGGCTCGCCACCCTATAAAGAGCGTGGATTCGTATATGCAAAAACACCTCAACCAACATTAGAGAACAAGATAGAAAAATTGACTTGTGATGTATCAAACAAAGTTGATTTTTTTAAAAATGTCAGTAATTTAGATGCTAACACAACATATTATGTACAAGCATATGCCATTAATTCAGAAGGAACTGAATACGGCGGTGATGAAATCTGCCCTACGGAAATCTTGGCAACTACGCTTTCTATTTCTGCGCCTACTAATGTCAGGGCTTCATCGGTTATTCTTAATGCAACTGTTATTGATTCAGGCGTGCCACCGTATTCTGAGCGTGGGTTTTGCTATAACAAAACAGATAATCCGACCATTTCTGACACAAGAAAAAAAGTGTCTAATTTCGCAGGTAATGGAGACTACACAATGGAAATTACCCAATTAGATTATCAAACAACATATCATGTAAAAGCATATGCAATACAAAATGGAGTAGCAGTATATAGTAATAATTCTGTTAAGTTTACTACTGTTTTGACAAATGCGGAAGTAAGTACAATTAGTCCTACAAACATTACAGCAACTTCGGCAAAATTAAGAGGATATATTATTAATGCAGGAGACCCCATTTACAGTGAGCGGGGTTTCTGTTATAATAAAACAAGCAACCCAACTATTTCAAATAAATATCCTGTGGATGGTTCTGGAGAGGGCAATTATGAATTAACGATTTCAAGCCTTGATCATCAAACTACCTATTATGTAAGTAGTTATGTGATTCAAAACGGGACACCAAGATATGGAGCAATTGAACCTTTTACTACAATTTGGATAGAAACTGACATAAATACTTATGCCGTAACCAATATCGAAGCCAATTCAGCAACTTTTAATGGCATAATAAATCATATGGGACAACCGGAATGTTCGGAACATGGTTTTGTCTATAGCACTATACATACAACCCCAACAACAGGCGACAATAAAATAACTCGTACCGGTTACGCCTCGGCATACAGTGAAAATGTTACCGGACTCTCGTCAAATACAACATATTATGTACGAGCGTATGCAATACAATCGGGCAACCCCAATCCTATTTATGGACAGGTTCAACCATTTCCTACCGGAACACCACCAACGGTGCAAACATTGCAAGCAAGCGACGTTACACGAATAAATCAAATAAATGGCACTTATTTGTTGTTCGCTACATTAAACGGAAATGTTACAAATGCGGGGAATCCACCTTGTGTCGAAAGAGGTTTTGTGTATAAAGTTGAAGACATACTTTATAACACACCTCCAACATATGAACAAGATATAATTGTAAACGTACCAACTATCGGTACAGGAAGTTATCATACTGTAACTCAGCAATTGTCCCACATGGAATGGTATGTTGTACGTGCGTATGTCAAAACTGCTTCCGGTGCTATTTATTACGGAAGCGCACAAACTTTTGACACATGGAATTATACAGAATACTAAATAGTCTTTGACCGAATTAAATAATAATAATTAATTACAAACATTTTAAATTTTCAAAAATATGAAAAAGTATCTTTTCCCTTTTTGCGTGCTTCTTGCCTTAGGCACAGCAAGCGCAGTATTCACCTCTTGCGGCGACGACAAAGACGAACCCAAGAAAGAAAACACCCCTGTTGCCGTAACCGGCATTAGTTTGGACAAAACAACTCTTGCGCTTGCCATTGGTGAGGAATATAACCTCACAGCAACCGTAACGCCTGCCAATGCTACCGACAAAACGGTAACGTGGCAAACAAGCGACCCGACAAAAGCCACCGTATTGGACGGTAAAGTAATTGCTGTAGCCGAAGGCACAGCAACTATTACCGCTAAGGCGGGCGACAAAACGGCGACTTGTGTGGTTACTGTTGTTCCTGACCCCATTGCCGTAACAGGCATTAGTTTGGACAAAACAACTCTTACGCTTCTCATTGGAGAGGAGTACACATTCACAGCAACAGTTTTGCCCGACAATGCTACCGACAAAACGGTAACGTGGCAAACAAGCGATGCCAACAAAACCACCGTAGAGGACGGCAAAGTAACAGCCATAGCCGCAGGCACAGCTACCATTACTGCTAAGGCGGGCAACAAAACGGCAACTTGTACGGTAGTCACTTATGACCTATTCCACGACGAGGGCGTAGTAATAAACGGTGTACGTTGGGCAACCCGCAACGTAGGCGCACCCGATATTTTTGCCGCCAACCCACAAGACCCCGGAATGCTTTACCAATGGGGAAGCAATGTAGGGTGGAGTGCAACCGAACCACTGACTGCTACCGATGGCAACAATACATGGCGCGACCTTTCAGAAACAGGCGACGCTTGGACTGCCGCCCAAAATCCCTGCCCTGATGGATGGCGGTTGCCGACCAGAGAAGAGATAACTGCCCTCGTAGATGCAGGCAGCAGTTGGACAACTGTTAATGGTATCAACGGACGACTATTTGGCAGTGGCGATAATACTATTTTTCTGCCTGCCGCGGGTTATCGCTGGTACTTATCAGCAAATCCTAAGGGAAATTTGAGCGGTGCAAACGAGTATAGTCTTTACTGGTGCGATCCACGCTTTAATCAGATGACTTATAACTTTTCTTTAAACGAGTACGTGCAATATCCGAGTTACTGCAATAGCGGTTTCGGATCTAGTTTGCGGTGTGTAGCAGAATAATTCGACTATTTTAATTTGTTTGACTATTCCCCTGCCCCCATTGACGCATAGGCTCTGCCTCACGCCGTCTATCCTGTGAGGCTACGCCTTATAAGTGTTAGAACTCGATTGTCAGGGGATGGCGGATCAAGCCCGCCATGACGGAGAGAGTTGAAGGCGGACGGGAGGCGATTAAGTAATTAGGTGATTAAAATTGAACGTAGCGAAGCCTTCTTAATCGCCTAATCTCTTAATCACTTAATACCCTACTCGTCCTCTAAAGGGGCGAAAGGGTCTTCATCCTTTTTTTGCAGTTTAGCGAAAAATGATTATCTTTGCAAAGGAAATGGATATTCAGGAGCAATATAACAATTTAGTACGGTCGTGCCGGTGTACAGACCGCGAAATGGCGTTGTTGAACGAGGCATTTGAGTCGGCAAAACAAGCGTTAGGCGATCGGCTTCGTGAAAATGGCGACCCTTTTCTTTGCCATCCGCTTGAGGTGGCAAGGATTGTGGTACAAGACATCGGCTTGCAGGTTTCGACGGCTATTGCCGTATTGCTGCATGAAGCGCGCAACAGCCACATCAAACATAGCGCCGTGCTGAATCCCAAATTGCTTGACGAAGAAAAACGGCGGCAGGCAAAAGAAATCGAAAATATTGCACGCCGCTACGGCGACGATATTGCACAAATGGTGTCGGGAATGAATAAGATTTCAGCCATTAATTTGGAAGAAACAAAATTAGAGTCCGACAATTTGCGCAAATTCATACTACTATATTCAAAAGATCCGCGCGTAACCCTCATCAAACTTGCCGACCGTTTGGAGGTAATGCGGGCGCTTGAATACTTTCCGAAGTCAAAACAGGAAAAGAAAGCTACGGAAACATTACTGCTGTATGCCCCGCTGGCACACCAACTCGGACTTTACAACATCAAGTCGGAATTGGAAGACCTGTCGCTGCGCTACACTGAACCGGAAGCCTATCGTTTCATTTCAAACAAACTGAAAATTTCCACCGGCGAACGGCAACAGTTCATGGATGATTTTTTGCAACCTGTAGAAAAAGAGTTGAAGAAACGCGGGTTGAAATACGAAATAAAAAGCCGCATGAAATCGGTCTATTCCATTTGGCGCAAAATGCAGGTGCAAAAAGTGGATTTCGAAGGAGTGTACGATATTTTTGCCATTCGCATCATCATTGATGCACCGGCTGACGACCGGACGGAAGAAGAACGTGTGTGCTGGGAAGCCTACGCCTCTATTGATGCGCTGTATGATGTGGATACCAACCGCCTGCGCGATTGGGTATCGCATCCGAAAACGAGCGGCTACGAAGCGTTACATTCTACGGTAACCACGCCGCAGGGGAAAACCGTAGAAGTGCAAATCCGCACCGCACGCATGGATATGATTGCCGAACGCGGCGCGGCGGCACATTGGAAATACAAAGGCGTGAAAAGCGAAGATAATCTTCAGAGTTGGCTCGATAATGTGCGGACGTTGCTCGAATCGCCCAACGTGGAATACAAACATTATTTTCCAAATTTCAAATCGAACGAAATTTTTGTGTTTACCCCTACCGGCGAGTTGCGCCGCCTGCCTATGGGCGCGTCGGTACTCGATTTTGCGTTCGACATTCACAGCAATATCGGATTGAAATGTACCGGCGCGTTGGTGAACGGAAAAAATGTATCTATCAAAGAAAAATTGGCTACAGGAGATGTGGTGGCTATTACCACCGCCAAAAACCAAAAGCCCGCCGCCGCATGGGTTGATTATGTCATCACGTCGAAAGCACGGTCGAAAATCAAGCAGAAACTACGCGACGCCAATATAAAAATGGTAACCGACGGCAAAGAGCTGCTCGAACGCCGGCTGAAAAATTGGAAACTGGAACTCTCCGACGACATGCTGGCAGCATTGGTGAAGCATTACAAGCTCAAAACTATTTCCGACTTTTATGCCGCCATAGCCGAACAGCAAATCGACATACTTGACGTTCGCAATACGCTCACGACGGAAGAACAACCGACTCCCTCCGACGCAGGCTCAACCATTATCGCAAAAAGCGCAAAGAAACCGCAGAAAGCAAACGGCGACGCCGATTATCTCTTGATAGACGAACATCTGAGCGGCATGGGCTATAAGCTCGCCAAATGTTGCAATCCCATTTTCGGCGATGATGTGTTCGGTTTTGTAACCATCAACGAAGGCGTGAAAATACACCGGTATTCGTGCCCCAACGCCGCACGGCTTATGGATAAATACGACTACCGCATCGTAAAAGTGAAATGGCGCGAAACGTCGAATGTAACCATGTTTGATGCAGTGATACGGATCACCGGTAACGACGAGTCGGGTATGCTAAACCGCATTAACGAAATAATTTCTTCGCACAGCATGAATATCCGCTCTATTAATATCAACAACAAGGACGGAGAATTTGACGGTCGCATACAAGTCTTGGTTCAATCGACCAAACAACTCGACAAGCTACTGTACGGACTACGCGAACTCAAAGGCGTTCGTAAAGTTACACGAATGACAGTGTAAGCTGAAATTGTGTCTAATCCGTTAACAACAAAACGCCGGAATCTTGACTATGATTCCGGCGTTTCGTTTTTTTTACTTCCGGTTTTTTTCTACGATTTCACATGCAACAAATACGTTTTTCCTTTCTCCGTATCGAAAGTTGTCAGATACCATGTTGCGTCGCCGGACGATTCTTTTTTCGATTGATATTCCGCACCTTCGACTGCAACAAGCTCAGAAGTTCTCACGGTACAGCGGTTTCCCTGTTTGGAAAGAATTTTTGCTTCGGATAGTTTTTGATTTTTCCAATCTATGGATACTTCAAATCCGCCGCGAGCGCACAATCCGCTTACAACGCCTTCATCCCATGCCGCAGGAAGGGCAGGTAACAAGTGAAGTTCATTCAAATGACTTTGAAGCAGCATTTCAATCATGCCTGCCAACCCGCCGAAATTTCCATCAATCTGAAAAGGCGGATGTGCACAGAAAAGATTGGGGTAGCTTCCCCCGCCGTTGCTATAGTTCTCTCCCGATTTTTTTGTTACCCGAAGTAAATTCCGCAACAATTTGTATGCGTGGTCGCCATCAAACAACCTTGCCCAAGTATTAATTTTCCAACTGAGCGCCCAGCCTGTACCGTCGTCGCCGCGCAATTCGAGCGTGCGCTTGCAGGCATCGGCAAACTGCGGTGCCGTCAGCGGGCTGATTTGCCGTCCGGGATGCAAGCCTACCAAATGAGAAATATGCCGGTGGTTCGGCTCAGAATCTTCAAAATCTTTATACCATTCCTGCAGATTGCCTTTTTTCCCTATTTGCAAAGGATAAAGTTTCCCGCGTTTTTCGATTAATTCTTTACGGTAATCGTTGTCAATACCAAGTATTTCCGAAGCATCAATCAGGTTAGAGAGCAAATCCCAAATTAACATCATATCGCAGGTGCTTGCCACTGATATTGTACGTATGTTACCTTTATCATCCAGATAGGCATTTTCGGGGGACATGGCAGGCGCGGTAACTAAATACCCGTCCTTATCTTCAACCATCCAATCTACTATAAATTCAGCAGCGCCTTTCATCAACGGATAGGCAAAATTTTGTAAATATTTTTTATCTCCCGTAAAGCGGTAATGTTCGAAAAGATGTTGTGCTACCCACGCTCCGCCTGTCGCCCAATTCGCCCATCTCGGATCGCCATATCCCAGATTGCCTACGGGATTGGTTTGCGCCCAAATATCCGAATTGTGATGCACTGTCCAACCTTTCATATTATAAAAGTTGCGAGTAGTAGCGCGTCCGTTTTTCGACATGTTTTCCACCTGATGTAAAAACGGTTCGTGCAATTCCGAAAGATTGGCAGATTCTACAGGCCAGTAATTCATTTCGGCATTGATATTGGTAGTGTAATTTGCGCTCCACGGCGGACGGACATCCTTATTCCATATTCCCTGCAAGTTGTTGGCGATTCCTCCCGGACGGGAACTTGAAATCAATAAATAACGATTATATTGAAAATAAAGCGCCTCAAGCGATTTATCAATGCCTCCGTCAAAATAAGCATTCAAACGGTCGTAAAGCGGTTGGTCAATGGCAGGCGCAGGGTCTTTCAAGGTAAAAGAAACCCGATTGAAAAATGATTGATAATCTTTTATATGGGCTGTTCGCATGGTTGTATAGTCTTTCGTCACGGCTGCGTCCAAATAGTTTTTTGCTATCTGTTTTTCATCTTTACCTTCTGTGAAAGGATTTTTGTCAAAACCATTGAAACTTGTTCCCGCCGACAATAACAATACAGCCTGCGAAGCGCCGCTTATCTTGATGGTTTCTCCGTCTGTTTTCACACTTCCGTCTTTTGTAATCACTTTTGCCAATACCCGAAAACGCATTCCCGCATCATCTTTGTAAATAACAGGCGTATCATTTTCATTAAAATAACTGGGGTCGGCATGTGCAGGGGCTTGCCCGTCCATTACCAGCATATTTTCACCGTCGGTAGAAACTTTGAATTTTAAAGGACTGCTGAATGAAAAATCAAAATTAACGGATTCCTTTTTATCAGCCTCGAAGCGAATGACTAATACTTGGTCGGGTGCAGATGTAAACATTTCGCGGGTATAAGTTACTTCACCCGCTTTGAAACGAGTGTGCGTCAACGCATTTTTAATATCCAAATCGCGGGAATAATCCGATACTTCACCCGGATAATGTTGTTCAATCATCAGGTCGCCAAGCATAGCATACGACTCGGTAAAATAACCCTGCATTTTTTTCAGATAATATTCCGCTTTATTAAAATCGTCTTTGTCAAGCGCTTCACGAACCAGAGGCAAATATTCCGGCGACTCCGGATTTGGGTTTAAATTCACCGGACCGCCTGTCCACAGCGTTTCTTCGTTGAGCTGTATCAATTCTTTGTCTGTACGTCCAAAGACCATCGCTCCCAATCGCCCGTTACCAAGCGGCAAAGCTTCGACCCA
>JAITPN010000036.1 GCA_031289415.1 Prevotellaceae bacterium
GTTGACCCTATGCTTATAGAATTTCGCAATCCTATAAACTTCTTTTTTTGTATCGAGGCTACTCGCATAGCCTCAATCTATCTTTACCTCTTATATCTTTCTCCATTACGTCAAAGAACAAAACCATATTTTGAATGTTATTTTTTTCAAAAATGGGCTGCAAAGGTAGGTAGAATTTCTTGTTTGGCAAACTTTTTTCACGTTTTTCTGCAAAAAAAATATAAAACACTGATACTGAAAGGCACTTTTTACCGCTAAATTTATTCCTTATGCTGTAAAGGTGCAAAATTGAACTGATAGCAGTCCTATTTTTCGATTTTTCTTATGGGATATTCTCCTTACATAGGTCGCCGACCTCCACCCGGACCATCGGGGCGGATGAAGTTCATTTGCCTGTTGTCGTTACCAAACGACCCGAAGCGATAGGTGAAACTCAACATCAGGTAGCGTCCCAGTGTGTTGGTTGTTACGTCTTCAATGTAGTTATCGGTAGTGGTACGGTTGTTTCCGCGCCCTTCATTCAAAATATCAAACACCTGCAGTGTCAGCGTAGCTTGTTTTTTCTTGAACAATAGTTTTGACACAGCGGCATTGCACATCATCACCGGCTTATTGTAATTGTCCGAATAGCCATAATAGAAGTTATAGTTTGCATTGCCCGAAAATGACATACTCCACGGCATTGTCCAAATAAAATCACCACCTACGCGGTTTGTCCAATATGTGGGCTGGTCTTTCGTACCCACCGAATACCATGCTTTGGAATACACCGCGCTCGCATCTGCGCCAAGGTCAATTTTTGAGCCTTTGTAGCTCAGGCGTAAACGTTCGTTGGCAGACAGTGAGTTTGTCTTATTTTCATCGCTTGCCGGAAGTCTATCTTTGTCAATTTGTTCCACAGTTGTCGAAAGGTTTACGTTTTGTGAATACATGACGGAAGTATTGGTCGTTACATAAAACCGCGAACCTTTTGCAAAGGGAGAAGTAAACATAAACATTCCCCATGTAGAATACACGTTGTTTACATTTACAGGCAGTATCAGTTGTTTTCCCGTACTTGATTCGTAAATTGTATTATTTACAATTTTATCCATTGTTACCGAAGTATTAAGTCCCGATACTATGGTGCGAAACGTGCGTGGATTCGTGGCACGGTAAAACAAACGGATATTGTGGCTAAATTCGGGCGCTAAATCATCGTTTCCCAATCGTTCAAGCAGCGGGTTAGAATTGTCGGGCACAGGCTGCAACTGCGAGATAGACGGTTGCGTGGTACGTCCCCGATAGGTTGCGCGTAATTGTTTACTGTCGGAAAAGTTGTATATAAAATTTCCATTTGGCGAAAAGTTCACCACACTGCGTTCGATGTCGCCGCCTGCACGGTTGCTGCGTAAATACGACGGCTGTACACCCACCCCGATAGTCCATTGGTATTTTTCACGGACACTGCGCAGGTTGAGGTCAGCCTGTTGGTTTACGAACAAATTTTGGTAATGATTGGAGTACAGCGTGTCAATTTCGGTATATTGTTTGAAAATATCTTGGTTGAATGTTTCCTTGTCGGAAGTGCTGTAGTTGGTACGTACGCTGTAAGCGGCTTCGGCATAATAGTTATTACCAAGCGGCTCTGTATAGGAAACCCGTACGTTGCCGGTGTACGAAAGTGTATTGGAATGATACTGCTGGTCAATCGTATCGTTCGTCATGGAAGCATCAAACAGGCGCATCAGCGAATAGTTGTTTCCGTCGGTCGTATTAGTTTGATAGCCCAGCGTGAAGTTTGCCGACAAAGTACGCCCTTTCGTTTTAAACTTATGGCGCAGCAACAAATCACCATTGAACGAAAGCGATTGGTTGTCGCCGAATGTGTTGGTAATGCCGTTGTTCACCGAATCGAGCAGATTATTTAAGATAGAATACTCGGAATAGTCGTCAAACCTGCCCATCCCATAACTGACGTTTGGTTTAAACACAATGGAATTTAGCGAGTCTAATGTCCATTCTAATTCCACAGATGCGCGGTGTCCTTCGGAATGTGAAAGCGAACGTTGCGATTGATTGGAATACGATACACTGTCGTTGCGAAAAAGATTTTGCCTGTAGCTATCGGTGTTCGTTGCGGTTTCGACGCCGTTATAAAAATAATTTCCGCCAAGTATAAGGTTGGTAAATTCGTCATGCGCGTTGAGACCGCCCAGCCACGAAGTAGAGATACCGTTTCCGCCTATGCTCATGCGTGTACCGCCTATATTCACGTTCATTCCGCTGCCGCCCATATTCGTTCCGCCACCGCCACCGCCGCCGCGCCCCTGCTGCATCATGCTTCCTGCAATATTATTAAATCCTTCATTGTTGGTATTGTTACCCGAAGCAATCACCGACAATTGGCGGTCATCTTTCAAATTGGAAGCCATGCCGCCGCCCTGCCATTTATCTTTATAACCGCCGCCTGCTATGGCATTGCCGAACCATCCGTTTTTCATACCCGGACGTACGGTGAGGTTCAGCACCGTTTCTTCATTACCGTCGTCAATGCCTGTAAACCGCGCTTGCTCCGACTTGCGGTCAACCACTTGCAGTTTCTCCACCATGCTTGCCGGAAGATTTTTCGTCGCAATTTTCGGGTCGTCGCTGAAAAACGTTTTTCCGTCAAGCAGTACTTTGGTTATTTCCTTGCCTCCTACGGTTATTTTACCGTCTTCGCTCACTTCAGCGCCCGGCAGTTTTTTTACGAGTTCTTCCACCGTTGCGCCTTCGGTAACTTTGAATGCCGCCGCGTTATATTCAATCGTATCCTTTCGTATTCTCATTTCGTTGGCAAGTCCTGTAACCACCACTTCACTCAACCGCACATTAGATGTTTTCAGCGTAAGAACGCCCACGTTCGTCGCAGCGTTCGAAGCACGTATCGGGAATACCAGCGGGGTATATCCTACAAACGATACCGTTACCGACACTTGCCCAAACGGCACATTGCGCAGTTCGAAACTGCCGTTGTCTTTTGTGAAGACGCTACTTGCGACCGTGCTGTCAGACAATCGCGCCACGACCGAAGCATACGCCAACGGCTCGCCGGTGATACTGTCGCGCACCGTTCCTTTAATAACAGTATGTTGAGATTGTGCCGAACACCAAGCGACACCCAAAAATAAGCATAGAAGCAGTAAAAAGAGATTGCGTTTCATTCCAAGGATTTATTATTAACTGTATAACCATTACGTTGTCTTAGACGCCCAAATAGTGAAAAAGTTTAAAACTACCCCGAAAAAAGTGAAGCGACTGGCGGGATGGGGGAAGTGCAGAGGAGACGACTGAAGGTAAATATTGAATTATTGATGTCCATAACTCACAAAAATCTAACCAAAAACTTTGGGGTAATTAAAACAAATTGGAAGGGCTAAGTTTTTAGTATTTTTATATCAAATTTTTCAATTTTGAATAGATTATAAAATGGAATATTTCGAATCAACTTTCGGCGTGGAAAAATAAAAAATGGCATCTGTCTATGTTTTGAATTCTATGCATTATGGTCTATTTATCATTTATCAATATTTCCTGTTCCAATCCTTTTTTATATTTGTGAATAAGTTTCATTACTTCCGTCAAACTTTCTTCTTTAATTTCCTGTTCTGAAAATCTGATACTTTGGATATTATAAAGATTTCTGTTGCCATAGTTTTTTATCAATTCTTCTATTTTTTCAGGGACAAAAAACATGGCTCTATTTTCGAGATGTTTTTTAAATTCATTCAAATAAATTCCAATTCCGGCAAAATCAAAATCGCCAAAGTGTAGATAGTTGTTTGGAATAGATTGCAGCCATTTTATTAAATCTTTACTCTGATTTTGAGGATAACGGCTTACAAATAGCGGCTTTATATTCTCGAAAAGATATTTTTGTTTTTCAATATATCTGAAATTCTCCAGATTTTCAATGCCAACAACCGTAATATCTTGCGGAATTGTAAAATTTTCAAAATCGTAAATAAATTGAAATGTGCCTTTTGCCGGATTAAGTATAATATGCTCTCCATCAATTGTTGCTTGAATCGGAGCACTACAATTAAC
>JAITPN010000053.1 GCA_031289415.1 Prevotellaceae bacterium
GAGATACAGCGTGCCAAACAGACGTATTTTGCCGACCGCGCCTTGTTTTACTCATCGTGCATGATACGCAAACAGGCGCCGTCGGGTAAGAAATGGAACTTTGAGTTGAAAGCCGTATATGTATTGGCGATATTGAATTTCAACCTTTCGGAGACGGACAGGGATAATCAAATCTTTGAGCATGTATCCCTGTTGAACGAGCGGACAAAAAAGAAGTTTTCCGACAAGCTGCGGTTCATCTACATTCAGTTGAAGAATTTCACGAAGTTGCCGGAAGAGTTGGAGACGCCAATAGATTACTGGCTGTACTCACTCCGGAATCTGGATAAATTGGATGACAGACCATTAGCCGTACAGGGGCGTATTTTTGAGCGGTTATTTCACATAGCAAGAATAGACAAACTAAATAAAGACGAGATGGAAACTTACAATAAAAGCGTTTTGGAATACGACGACGTGATGGACGCCGTTCAGTATGCGGCAAGAAGTGGCGAGAAACGCGGTATAGGCATAGGTGAGAAACGCGGCAAGGATATAGGCAAGAAAGAGGCATTAATCGTTTTTGCCATAAGATTGGCAAAGAAAGGTACGCCAATGGTCGAAATCTCGGAATTGACCGATCTATCATTGGACGAATTGAAGAAGATTCTTGAGGAGTGTTGAGCATGTCCGAACCATGATTTACCCGATTAAAAGATTCGCCTGATGAACCATCCTGCCAATCATGCTTCGGACAACATCTGCGTAAATCCATCCAATCGGCGTCATCTGCGTGCCGTTTTTTCTGATTATCCTGCTTCGAGTGTCCTTCGACATGGCTTCGAGAAACGGACGGTAGCGACCGGAAACGAAAGAAGGCAAACCTGCGGCCTTGCCCCCCCTCTTGGCTAAAACTTTTTTTGAGGTGCTATTATTTTGCGAAACAAATTGTTTGGTCGGCAGAACACGTAGTGTTCAATTTGAAATGTCCGGTTTTACAACAATAGCCTTTGTTTCCTTATATTCGCTCATGCTCATGCCGACAGGTGCACCAAGAAAGGTCGGGTCGCAAACCAGAAATTTTTTACCGTCAATCATCATATAATCGCCCTGTATCGTCTCATTGAAATGAACGGCCGTAGCCAAGTGCTGGGGATAATTCAGCAAAACGACTTCCAATCCCAGTAATTCCCGCACGAATATGGAGTACAAAATAGCACGGTCTTCACAATCACAGGCCGGATAGAAAAACATTTCATCGCCAAAAAACGGACGCTCATAGCCGAATTGCTGCGGGTCTGTTTGATAGGCAAAGGCATATTGCACGAAATTGAGCAATAGATTGGCCGCCTCTTCTTCGCTTTTCCCGGTCAACTGCTTCTGCAATGCCGGATACAAATTGCGCTTCACCGTTTCGCTGAGGGAAGCCTGTGCATACAATTGCCAGTCGGAGGTGATCGGACAGGTATTGTAGAAATCAATCAGGTGTTGGTTGGTGCTAACGTTTACTTTCAGTTCCGGATAGTGTGCCGTCGTAAAAGTTTTAGTTTGGGTTTCGGCAACCGGAAAAGCCGGCAATTGATTGATCTGTAAAGAAAATAACTGTTCTTTCGGATATTCAAAGTTGCAAATAAAGATATTGCCCCCTTTATAGGATTTATCCATAATGTAGTAACGAAGCGTGCCGATCGGAAGATAGCTGTATTCGTAAACCACCTGCCGGAAAGGAATCAACAAGGCCAAACGGTTATTTTCCCTGGCTATCCGTACCTTATATCCCGATTGCGTCAGCAGGAATAGTTGGAGCAAGACGGCTTCGTTGGGCGACTGTGTGCCGTATTGCTTTTCTGCCAGGGTTTTGATCCATTGGAAATAAGCCCAGTCGCACAGTTTCAGTTGGTCGCGGGCATACAGACAATCGGCAACAACCGGCTTGTAACGGGCATCCGACAGCTGTTTCCATGCATCTGCGATATGTTGTTCGGACGAGCCGGACAGATGTATTTTCTGCGTCGCATCCAGATGAACTTTACACCCCGCTCCGTAGAAGACGAATGAAAAAGCAGGCGTTTCCGGTGCAATGACAGGGGGAATCGGTATCTCCGGCCGGGGCGGAAGTTGTGGCGCCGTCGGTTGCGGTGTGGGAATCAATTCGCTAAACGGAAGCGGATCGCTGCTCGGCGTTCGATCCGGCACAACCGGCTGTGTGGGCGGGTCGGGCGAAGGCGGCACCGGAACGCCTGCAAACGCACGAAACTCATCCCACGATTTACACATATATTCGGCAAATTCCGCGTTCGCCTTGTCGCGGAAATCGTTGAAATCCTTCTCTTCTTGTTTTCGGTAGTTCTCAAAATCCTGTTCCGCCTTCTTTTGATAATCTTTAAATGTACTGTCTTGAGCGGAGACTCTGACTGTAGCCAGGATGAGTAAGAAAATAATAGCTATTTTTTTCATGGATCAATACAATTTATTTTATGAAATTCCGCCGGAAATACCTTCTGCAGCAACGAATCCAAACGTATCACCACACTGTCTATACGAATTTCTACCTCGTTATATTTTTTTTGCACCTCTGGACCTATCTTGGAGTTATTTAGATTGTTCAGATAATATGCGTGCGCTTGTTTGAGTTCTTCCAGATTAGCATAAACTCTCCAAATGTCCGATAGTAATTTTTTATCTTCTATCTGCCGCATGACGCCTGAAATTCTTAACATTTCAAAACCATTTCTGTGATACTCAAGAAAAAACAATACCTTGGTATTATATTTCTTTTCATTCGTTCGCAGCAGATTATTATTGGCTTTCAATTCTTCCTTTAACATTTCAAAATGTTGTCGCAAATCTTCTTGGGCACGAACTTCTATTTGTTGTTGCTCTTTTGCATCGGCTTTATTCTGGAAATATTGTGTTGTTTTGAACGCAAGAAACGCTCCAACAAAAGTACCAATTAACGTACAGATGAGCGTGATGATAAAATTATAAACCCTTTCCCTGCTGGCAAATGTTCTTCCGAGCCATTTCGACCATTTATATTTTACTTCTCGCTTTCCCATGCAGTTTGTTCTTTAATTTTCACGGTAACGTGCGGACACAACGACAACGAGCATAAGTAGCATAATCCGTGTAACCTCCGTCACCCATTGCGGCGATCTTTAATTCAACCACACCACCAGTTGCGAAATCCAAGCCCATCTGATATAAATCATAATATAATCCTAATTGAGGCTTTCGCCCACCACTTTCGCTGCTCCAGTACTTCGTGTTGGCGAATCCCCCTATTTCATCTCGACGTATATAAAGATTAGTGAGTTCGCTAACCGCAGGCAACCTCCAACCTGTCAGTCCCCCAACATTTGAGTTTTCACATAAGCTTGACATATTTCTATATAACAGTGTATTAGAAGAAATATCGCTCTTTTGCACCATGATTCCTACCGAAGGAATCGCAGTATAATACGGCGAAGAAGGTATAAAACTAATCTGCTCTCCATAAGCGGTGCCTTTACTGCTGGTCGCATAAGCGCGTATGTAATAGGTCGTTTCGGTGGTTAGTCCGGTGAGGTTGGTGGTAAATTTGCCTATCCCTGCACCGGAAACAACTTTTGGGGTAGCGTAAGCATCACCGACAGCAGGATTTGTAAATTCTGAATATACAAAGCCGCGTTCGGTATAGGCAGGGTCGCCCACGCTTACAATCGTTGCATGAACGATAGCAGAAGTTGCGCTTATTTCTGTTGCTTCTTGCGTAGTAACTACTGGCATCATCGCGTTAAAATCAAAATTTACTTCTTGCCCATAAGCGGTGCCTTGTTGATTGGTGACATAAGCGCGCACATAATAGACGTGTCCCTCGGCTAAGCCTGTTATATTTGAGCTATAAACGCCCAATCCGGTACCGGAAACCGTTTTTTTCGTATCACCGTCTACGGTAGGATTATGAACCAATCCGTAGCAAAATCCGCGCTCGGTGTAAGCGGGGTCGCCCAAGCTGATGATCATGCCGTTGAAGGTGGCGATGGTGCTGCCTATATTGATGTTTGTTACGGCTTGGGTGCTTACTTCGGGTAGCAACATAACGGTCGCAAAATTCACCTCGTTGCTACTATACGCCGTACCTGCGCTGTTGATAGCATAGGCCCGCACGTAGTACGTTTTGTCAAGCGCTAAACCCGTAGCGTTAGCAGAATAGTCTGTATTTTCTGTTACAGTTGCTGTCAACTTTGCAATAGTATTTTCAATAGTAGGAGTTGAGTAAGTGGCATAGACAAATCCGCGTTCCGTATAGGGAGGCAAACCTGCGTCGGTAATTTTTCCATTAAATACGGCCGTACTTGCAGTAATATTTGTAACATCCAATGTATTAAGAGTTGGCAATGTTCGTTCTATCCCAACGGCTTTTACCGTTAATTCCGAACCCCCATCGGAGGTACTGACGATTAGTTTTGTTTCGTTGTTGCCTCCGGCAAGTTTGTCGCGGTCAATAACTACCGTAACGGTTTCCGTTTTGGTCGATTGGAGCGTGCCGCTCACAGGCTTAATCTCTTTTATCCACAGGCAATTTTGCTCTATCTTCCAGCTAAGGTCTTCCCTGCTGCTATTGACCAAGCTAAACGAAAGGGTATTAACCCCTGCATTTTCGCCAAAGTCCAGCAACTCCCTGTCCACCGTCACAACAGCGGGTATTCTCTCTATCAAAATATGCCCGTTTGCAATTTTACCTGCCGTTACAGTTATATCTTTGGTCGCTGGCTTATAACCCTCCTTGTTTATTTGCAGTGTGTAGCTATCCGGTGTCAGATCAGTAAATTCGTACCCTCCATCACTGCCTGTAACGGTAGATTTTCCGCTTGGAGTGATTTGCACATTTACGGTTGGCACAGGCTCGCCGATCGATTTGTCGGTAATTACGCCGTAAATACCACCGGAAGTTTCTTCCTTTTCTTTATCGCAGCCACTCAAAAACGCTGCAATCATCATAAGTATTATTATCTTTTTCATCAACGAAATATTTTCTCCCCAAAGTGAAAATGCCTGTGAGGGTAGCTTTTTTCTACCTTCCACCACTTGTTGCATGAATGTCTGCGCCTCATTTCTTTTATTTCCCATAAATTTATTCTCTGAATTGTTTACGGCAATGTACGAACAGCACGGACTCTTATCTTTGATCCATCACTTTCTGAAATCCTACCATTGTTATACAGGATATAGGCCTTAGAATAAGATGTTGATCCATCTGCGAAATGACAATTTTTGTAGTAATACTCAATGTAGCTACTACCATTATAAATGTGGTCTTGAGTGCCACTCCAGTAGTATGTTGCTGTAAATCCTCCTATTGTATTCCGCTTATTATACAACACTGTCAATTCGCTTATAGTAGGCAGTCGCCAGTCGGTTTTACCACCCACGGTAGATGTTTCGCAAAGTGTTTGGGCTGTTTTCCATGTGGCGCTGCTACTGATATCGACTTTCTGTACCATTAAGCCGTCTGATAATAACACTACAACATCGTCAGGTACATACATTGCAACAAAGCTAACCGATTCCCCATATACGGTGCCCTTACTACTGATGACGTATGCTCGCACATAGTAAGTGGTATTGGTGGTTAGCCCCGTAACATTGGCGCTAAACTCTGTGCTCGTTCCCGAAACTGTTTTTTTTATTGTGGCGCTCGCATCATCTTCGATAGTAGGATTTTGGAAAGTATTAGAATAAACGAATCCCTTTTCTGTGTAGGTAGGGTCGCCCTGAAATTCTATCTCTCCATTTAACGTAGCTGCATTAGCGGTCACGTTGGTAGCCGCCAATGTAGAAACTGTCGGCATTCCTGAAATTATAAAACTGCGCACTTCTCCATATTCCGTGCCTCTACTGTTTTTAGCGTATGCTTGTACATAGTATGTAGTAGCCGGCAAGTCGGTAATTGTTTTAATAAAGTCATGATAAGAGTTAGAAGTAGCAGTATTCAATGAAGCAGTAACTCTTGTTCCTCCATTAGACGGATTAGACTGTGTGGCGTATAAAAATCCATATTCATTAGGCGCACTGCTAGTATAGTCATAAATTCCATTCAATGTTGCAGAATTTCCTCCAATGTCAGTTACGTCAAGTGTTCTAACAGTCATGTAGGTATTTATTTTTTCCATTTGTATATCCCCTTTTGCCGTTTTACCTAACTGTACGGAAAGTCGATAATATTGTTCTTCATACCCCTCTGTTGATATTTTTACATAATATAAATCGCCTGCATCTACTTCCTGAAATTCATATTGCCCCTCGCTGCCTGTAACCGTGCGTTTTAGAACAATAGGATTGCGCGGAATATTACTACTAATTTGAATCCATAAATCATAAGTACCCAATTCTACGCTTGCTGCGTTTATGGATTCTCCGGTGGCTTTGTCTGTTACTACTCCATAGATACTGCCCATTTTCTCGGGATCTTCTTCCTTGTCCTTGGAACAGCCGCACAAAAATGCGGTCGCCATTGCAAAATAAAAAATCTTATTCATTCTGTGTAAGTTTTATGAGTTAGTTGATTTTTGTTAGCGGGATATTTGCCTCCACCTTTTCACCAACAACGGCAGTAACCGTTTTTCGATTGGTTTGGTAGTCTGTTTTTTGTACAGTAATGGTGTATTGCGCCGGATCCAAGTTCTGAAACTCATAACTCCCATCACTTCCGGTAGTTTTGGTTTTGCCTCCCGGAGCCAAGACCACGCTTGCATTGGCGATAGGTTCACCTGTTGCATGATCGGTTATTACGCCGTAAAGCGTAGCAAACATTTCATATTTATCATTATCTTTGGAACATCCGCTGTACATGCTGATTAGTACTGCACAGCCTAATAAAATTGCTATTCTTCTCATTTTTTCCTAATTTAAAAGTTATACGATAAGGCCAGACCTCCTGTCATTCCGTCCACAGAAGGAGCGGCAAAAGGTGTCACCGAAAATTTATTCTTACCCAACGCCACGACGCGTTTTTTTCCTTTCGCGGCAATGGCGTCTATTACATTGTAAACATAGATTGCAACGGCTCCGCCAATCATCACATTGCGCATCGTTTCGTAATTGTCGGCATTGTTGATGTAGTTTTGCTTGTCGGCGGCATTGTGCGTGGTGTTGATCTTCGACACATTGGACGCCCGCAGGTTTTCGGCCACAATGATACCGCCGACAAATGCCACTTCTCCGCCAATAATAAGACCGCCTTTCAGGTTGCTGCCTTTATGGAACTGCGCCATGCCCGGCACAAAGGCGCGTGCGCTGAAACCGTAGTCGCCCGTGATAATCCTTTTGTATCCGGCCAGTTTTTTGTCAAAATCAGAGTCGCTGCAAGTATGCGTATCCACGTCGTAGAAATCGTCTTTACCGTGAACGCTACGTTGTACCTGAATAAGCACATATACTTTTCCTGTAGAGGGATTTTCCGAGTTCCTGATATACTCCGTTGAACACAAGATACGCCGTTTCATTTGATTGAACGTAACAACCGCTTCGATACCTTTTTCCGCAACGGCGTCAATATCCTGATTGGTAATCCCTATAACGCCCAATTCGTTCAGCGATTTACGCAATGCGTCTGCCCAGGCGTTATTGATGGCTTGCTGTTCGTTACTGCCCTCGCCTGCGCCCCAACTCAAAAAATAGTTGGCTCCGGAGGGCGAGTTTGGAGTCGTCTTTGCCCAAGAAGGGCGTAGTTCGGAATAGGTTTGTGCGAATGACGCCACGCTTGCAAGCATGAATAGAGTAAATAATACCTGTTTCATTGTTTTACTGAATATCAAATTTCTCCAATTCGGCATTGTGCTTTTCTTCGTCAGCCTTTAGTTCGGCGTCCATTTTATCGAAGAATTTCTTTTTGTCGTAGTCCACTTTGCGCACTTCCAGTTCCTCGGCAAGTCCTTTTTTTGCATCTTCAAGCATAACGTGTACAGCCACATATCCGACCCATCCGCCGGTAGCCTCCTGTGAAACCTCACGGCAGACCACATTGGCGTATTTGTCAATCACTTTCGAGCCGATAGCAGCCGCCCCGCCTTCGAGCGAACTTTCGTACATTTTTTTACTGCTGGGCACATTCACGTCTTTGCTATAATCTTCTATTGCATTTTTTATCATGCCGATATAGCGTGTTGCAATATCTACAACAGCGGCCCTGTTAGCGTCAAGAATCGCACGGGTTCTGTCGGGACGAGCCTCAACAACGCCAAGACCACCCATGTATTCGCCCGGTCTGTCATAAGCCTCATCCATGCAAAAAATGAGGGTACGTTGCTCACCCTTCACAATTTGACGTGTTTTTCGTTCACGCTGTGCCGCTTCGTTATCAATGTCTTTGAGCCTCATTTCCTGCTGTTTCTTTTGGATTTCAGCTTCCGCATTTAGAGCATCCAATTCCATTTGCTTCTTTTTCTGCTCAATTTGCTGGTCAATGCCGGATGCGCTTTGACCACTACTCGCTTTTTTACTTCCTCCGCAGCTTGTCAAAATGACCGCTGCACACATTGCCGCAAGGGCAATCATTAAATAATTCTTTCTCATGACTTTTTATTTTTATATGAATAAATAAATGTGCAAAATCTTGTAGAAGTTCTTCCTGCATCATATAATATATAGCAGGAATCCCCCCATTTTCCGCACTCCAACGCCTCTGCCTTTAACCCCTTACAAATCATAACTCATAACTCTTAATTTTTAATTCACTTCTTCACGATTCCCTATTCCACCTGCCCTTCGGCTACCCGTTCGGGCGTATAGCCGTACTGACTCATCCGTTCCTGTATCTCCGGGTTGTTTTGCACACCCGAAATACCGTTTTCCATACTATGCAGCCTGGCTGCAAATGATTGATCTCTGTTCATCGTTTGTTTTATTATGAATTATACCTATTGAAATAAATTACATTGTCATTGCAGCGTGTCGCAGAACCGTTGCAGCATGTCGCAGAACCGTTGCAGCGTGTTACATTGTCGTTGAATCGTGTTGCGGAACCATTGCAGCGTGTTACATTGTCGTTGAATCGTGTTGCGGAACCATTGCAGCATGTTACATTGTCGTTGAATCGTGTCGCAGAACCATTGCAGCATGTTACATTGTCGTTGCAGCGTGTCGCGGAACCGTTACAGCATGTTACATTGTCATTGAATCGTGTTGCGGAGCCATTGCAGCGTATTACATGGCCCTCTTCCTTAAACGCCTTACGCTCCTGAAAGACCTTAAATCCCTTAAATTTCTCTCCCTCCCCACGAAACTTTTGTGAATAAAAAAATCCCCATTCCTCATTTTTCCCCTTAAAAATGACGACAGGGTTATGTTGTTTAAATGAATTATTTTGTGTATCTTCCGCGCGTGTGCGTACTATATTATATAGGCTTGAGTCTCTCTCTCTCTCTCTCTCTCTCTCTCTCTGCAAAAACCGTGCCAAAGTCTTCCGTGAGGAGGCTTACCATACCGTTATTTGTGGAGACTGTAATCATACTTTATTTTTTTGTAATTGGTCACAAAGATACATCTCTTTTGGGCAAAAAAAGACTTTTACTGAGAAAAGTCTACGAATTAAATATTTTTATGAACGCATAGTAGCCATATCGATCACACAATCCCCCTCGTTCCTTTATTATTGTTTCCCAAAATAAGGCACGAGGGAAATCCTGTGCTACTAAGGGAAGCATAGAAGATAAGAGTATTCGACTGAAATTCAAACAGTGTTTTTGACAAGGGGTTGCAACCCCTTGCTTTTGATTTTCGCTTCATCTGCGTTTAAATTCGCGGAAATCTGCGTGAAATGAAACCTTATTTCTACCTGATTTCTCTTACAGAACAACCTCCGTAGCCGGAGGTCAGGGGGGCGGAAATGCCCGCACAACCGCCCGTCATTGCGAACGCAGTGAAGCAATCGCCTATACAGCTGATGGATTTGGTGTATTGGAGACTGCTTCGTACCTACCAATGACGGGTAGGCTGGTTAGGGAATGTGGGTGTGTCGGGAAAAGACCGGAGGTCTTAATGTGAATAACCCCCAATGAAGCGCAGCGATTGGGGGATAAGCGATCATCCATACATACTACAACCTGAAAGGTTGAATAATTCTGCTCTTTTTTATT
>JAITPN010000079.1 GCA_031289415.1 Prevotellaceae bacterium
GGCGGGCAGGCAACGCATAAAGTCCCCATACGAGAAACATACCAAACCGGTCGTGCGTCCACCACGCCAACCGTTCGTTCTTTTGTTCACCGGTTTCATTTCCCAGTTTTTTCTGGGCGACTGCAGGAACAGTCAGCAATATACTGAGTATGGCTGTAAAAAAAATCTTTTTCATGACGATTAAATTGACATAGGTTACAATTAAATGCAAAGTTAATAATTATTTTTAAAATACAAAATTAAATTTTTATACTATCCAAATAAACAGTATCCGGACATAAGTCCGCTTCGTTAGCCCACTGTATTGTACCCACAAAAGGACGCACTGTTTGAAACATTTTTTCCTCTTTCAATGGTTGAAAAACTTCATAATCCAAATAAGGTTTTACGTCAAAAATACCTTTTTCACCATTATTAAACCACACTTTTACAGTGTAATTATCTGCCGGTTTTACATCTACTACTCGCGGATTCATAACAAATTTATCTTAAAGGTTCTATTTTATATATATTCTTACCATCAACAGCCAATGTCCAGTCAGCCAATTCATCGGTGTGCAACGTAATCCATGCCTGAACAAGCCGAATTTGAGGTTTTTTCATTTGCCCTTCAATGATTTCTCCGTCAGGAATAGAAAAAATTGCGGCATCCTTCTGATATGCCACATGAATATGAGGCAACTTGTGCTGCCTGTTATCTCTAAAAAACATTGAAAGTGTAGCCATAAACTTTCGTTTTTAAATTATATTGCAAATATATAAAAATATTTGATACTACAATAAAAAAATACAAAAAACTTCCTTAATTTGAAAGAAAAAAAATACAAAACAGTTGATGATGTGAAAAATACGATTCATTCTCTACAATTCAAGTGTCATCCGTACCCCAATCGCGCCAAAATTTGGTTTATCCCATATTATTCCTTAATTTTGCACACATAAATTTAACTGACGAATATGCCCGGATTTGAATTATTTGACCACACAGAACGAAAACATATACAAGAAGTTGCCGACACCGGAGTGCTAATGCGCTACGGTTTTGGCGGCTTGCGGAACAACCAATGGAAAGCGCGCGAAATGGAAACGGCAATATGCCGCGCCACAGGCGTACAACACGCGTTGCTGCTGTCGAGCGGCACGGCGGCGCTCACTACGGCGCTGGCGGCATTGGGCGTAGGAGCGGGCGACGAGGTGATTCTCCCGCCTTTCACGTTCGTAGCAAGTTTCGAAAGCATTATGACGACAGGCGCAATCCCTGTAATGGCAGACATTGACGACACGCTCTGCCTCTCGCCGGCTGCCGTGCGCAAAGCCATCACGCCGCGCACCAAAGTGGTGATGCCCGTACACATGTGCGGCGCTATGGCGCAGATTGACGAATTGCAAGAAATATGCAAAGCCCACAATTTATTCCTGTTGGAAGACGCCTGTCAAGCATTCGGCGCATCATTTAAGGGGCGAATGCTCGGCGCTATCGGCGATGCGGGTTGCTACTCGTTCGACTTCAATAAAATTGTAACCTGCGGCGAAGGCGGCGCTATCGTAACCAACAACAAAAACCTGTATGAACGCGCCGACATGTACCACGACCACGGACACGACCATTCCAACGACGACCGCGGCGCAGAAGGACACCCATTTCCCGGATATAATTTCCGCATATCGGAACTCCATGCCGCCGTAGGATGCGGACAAATTGAGAAACTCAAACGGTTTGTGGAAATCCACCGCCGTCATAAAAAAATACTGAAAGACGCACTGAGCGCGGTATCCGGCGTTACATTCCGCCGCCTGCCCGACGCTGACGGCGACAGCGCGACGTTCCTTTCGTTTTTCCTGCCCTCCGAAGAAATTGCCCGCAAGGCGGCAGCGGCGTTGAAAACTGCCGGCGTGGACGGCGCTTTCCATTGGTACGGCAACAACTGGCACTATATCCGCAATTGGAATCAACTGAAAGCGCGCACATTTATGCACCCGCTCTACAAATCCATGCTCGACGCCATGCCCGATTATTCGAAAGTGAATTTTGCACAGTCGGATGATATTATTTCGCGCACCATTTCCGTGTCCATCAAAATGGGCTGGACGGAAGAAGAAGTACGCAGCAGAGCCGTGAAAATAGTGGAAGCCGTGAAAGCAGCGTTATAATTGAAATGAAACATAAAGAAAAAATAATTGCGCTTATACCCGCCCGCTACGGCGCCAGTCGTTTTCCGGGCAAAATGATGGCATTGCTGAGAGGCGTGCCGGTCATTCGCCGCACGTACGATGCAGTGGTTGCTACCGGCTTGTTTGACGAAGTGGTGGTCGTAACCGACAGTCGGGAAATTGGCGACGAAATCGCCGCGCACGGCGGCAAAATCTTCATGAGCCGCAAAACCCACGAAACAGGCAGCGACCGCATTGCCGAAGCGGCGGAAAATACGGACGCCGACATTATCGTCAACATTCAGGGCGACGAGCCGTTTACCAAGCGCGAGCCGTTGGACGCGCTGCTGGCGTTGTTCGATGCGCCCGATGCGGCGCAGATAGACTTGGCGTCGCTCATGCAAGTGATGCACGACGAACGGCAAATCAACGACCCGAACTACGTAAAAGTAGCGGTAGATTTGAATCATTTCGCCTTGATGTTTTCGCGCTCGCCTGTGCCGTATCATCGGGAGAAAAGCATAGCGCCTACGTACTATGAGCACATCGGCATTTACGCTTTCCGCAAACAATCATTGCTTGATTTTGCCGCGACGCCCATGACGCCGCTGGAAAGCATCGAAAAAATAGAATGTTTGCGTTACCTCGAAACAGGTAAAAAAATCAAAATGGCGGTTACCGGCTACATGGGTATTGAAATTGACACGCCCGAAGACCTGAAAAACGCCGAAGCCCTGCTCGACGAAATAAACAATTAAACAGTTCAACAATTAAACTATTCAACAATGAATTTCCGAAACTTCCCCATGGTGCCGCGCGTAATCTACGGTCGCGGTTCATTCGACGACCTGCACGAAATTATTGCGCCGAAACGCAAAGGCGACGCGCCGTTCATCTTTTTTGTAGATGAAGTGTTTGCCACGCGCGACAACCTCATTCGCCGCATTCCGCTGCAAGGCAACGACAAAATCATATTCATTAACACCACCGACGAACCCAAAACGAAACAAGTGGACGCGCTGCGCGACGCGCTGAAAGCCGAATTCGGCGGCGTGTCGGGCATCATAGGCATCGGCGGCGGCAGCATTATGGACACCGCCAAAGCCGTAGGTTTGATGATGACCAACGAAGGCTCGTCTGCCCAATACCAAGGCTGGGATTTGATTAAAACGCAGGGCGTGTACCGCGTGGGTATCCCGACGCTGAGCGGCACGGGCGCCGAAGTGTCGCGCACCGCCGTACTCACAGGACCCGAAAAAAAACTGGGACTGAACAGCGATTACACGACGTTCGACCAAGTGGTGCTCGACCCGTCGCTCACCAAAGATGCGCCGAACGACCAGCGTTTTTTCACAGGAATGGATTGCTACATCCATTGCATTGAATCGCTGAACGGCACGTACCTCAACGCTTTCAGCAAAAGCTACGGCGAGAAATCGGAAGAAATGTGCGAACAGGTATTTCTCCGCAAAAACGTGTGGGACGACGAAAGCGACGAAGCCCTGATGATGGCTTCGTGGCACGGCGGCATGAGCATTGCCTATTCGCAGGTAGGCGTGGCGCACGCCGTAAGCTACGGGCTGGCGTTTGTGCTGGGTACGCACCACGGCATAGGCAATTCCATCGTCTTTAATTATCTCGAAGAATACTACCCTTCGGGCGTCGAAAAATTCCATGAAATGGTGCGCAAATGGCACATCGACCTGCCCAAAGGCATCTGCGCCCATTGCACCGACGAACAATTCAATACGATGATAAACGTGTCGTTAGGCATGGCGCCGCTGTGGGAAAACGCACTCGGCAAAAACTGGCGAAACAGCATGACGCCCGAAAAACTCCGCGCCCTCTACGAACGGATGTAGGGTGAAGAGTTAAAAGTTGAAAGTTGAGAGTTATGGGTGAGGCGAAAAAGAATACGACAACAAAACGCTTCACTCATTTCTCTTAACCCTTCACGCTTAACCCTTCACGCTTCACTCATTTCTCTTCACGCTTAACCCTTCACTCATAACTCTTAACCCTTCACGCTTCACTTTTTTTTCAAAAAAAACTTTGTATATGTAAAATAATTACTAACTTTGCAGCAATTATTAGCAATTCCATTGGAAATGAAAGACAAATTACATGCCGGCGCACACGTTGAAAGGAACAACAACCCTTTCTGCCCCTCCATGTCCAACGCTCCG
>JAITPN010000086.1 GCA_031289415.1 Prevotellaceae bacterium
ACTTTTTTATTTTTGTCAAGAAAGTTTTTAGCAATCCAATGTGCTGCCGTCAACGTTTTTCCACCACCTGTCGGTAAAACCAAAAGCCCTGCAAATGGATTTTTATTCGACTTGATGATTTCTTTTTGAAGACAAAAAAATGCTTCTTCTTGATGCTTGTATGGTTTAATACCGCTTTCTTCATCAGCAATGTGAATTGTCCCCGCGTACAGAACGCTTGTTTTTGATAAAGTCAGCATAGGTTCATGGTTGCTTTCAAGTCGAAACGTTATCGTTTCACCCTTTTTAAACCAAGAGATTTTCTGAACCTGTTCTTTACCGCTCCATAATGTGATATTATTCTTTTTGAATTGGTAATCAAATTTTATCAAAATTGGAAAGTTACGTCGTTGAAGCATTCCGAGCCTCTCGAAAAAAGTATCATATTTCCGATAAGTCAAATTTAATTGATTCTTGTTAATGTCGCCTACAATTTCGGCTACAATTTCTTTGATTTCTTTTAATTCCATATTTTTTTAAATTCTATTGCTTGCTGATTCGTCCACAAAACGTCTGCTATGGCATACACTCCCTCCCCTACTTTGTTGCAACAATCATTCTCTTTTTATCGAATACAAAGATAGTTATTTATTTTTAATATATACAACCCTACCCCAGCGCCTGCTCCAAGTCGGCAATCAAATCGGCGGCGTCTTCCAAGCCTACCGATAGGCGGAAAATGCCTTCGCCGGCAAATGTATGCCATGAATCCACCTGTTTCTGCGTGGCGAATTTAAACGATGTGTCCAACAAATCCTTACTGTGCAGGTAAAAAATCAGGGAACGGTGGTGCCCCAACGATACGGCGTAGTGGATGATTTGCAGTTTTTCAGCCAACGTCCGCGCCGTTTCTTTTCCGCGTTCTACCTGAAATGTGAGGATGCCCGAAAAGTTTTTCATTTGCTTCCGAGCCAAGTCATATTGGGGATGCGACGGCAAGCCCGGATAAACAACCCGCCGCACTTTCGGATGCCGCTCGAGCCATGCGGCAACTTTCAGCGCATTCTCCTGATGCGCCCGCATCCGCAGGGGGAACGTAGCCAAGCCCCGCAATATCAACCATGCGTTAAACGGACTCAACGTGCCTCCGAAACGGATAGCTGTTTTTTTACGCAGCGGTGCGAGGTCGGCTTTCCGCCCCAGCACGACGCCGCCCAGCGCGTCGCCATGCCCGCCCAAATATTTGGTCAGGGAATGAATCACGACGTCTGCGCCCCACAGCAACGGTTTGGTGGCAATGGGCGTAGCAAACGTAGAATCGACCACGAGCTTGGCGCCGCCGGCGTGCGCGGCGGCGGCGGCGGCGCCAATGTCGGTCAGCCGCAGCAGCGGGTTGCAGGGCGTTTCGATATACACGAGCTTGGTGTTCGGCTGCAGGGCTGCCCGCAGGGCTTCCAAATCGGAGGTATCGACTTTGGTTATTTCGATGCCCAGCGCGGGAATCCCCTCATTCGTGATTTCCGACAGCGCGGCATACGCCACGTCGCTAATCACGGCATGGTCGCCGGCACGAAGAAAGTGGAACAGGGTGGCGACGATGGCGCTCATACCGCTGGCAAACGCGACGCCGGTTTCGGCATCTTCCATCGCCGCCAGTTTTTCTTCCAATTGATGCACCGTCGGATTTCCCCAGCGGGTATAAATCCATCCGTTGCCGTCGTCCAGCCCTTCCACCGAAAAAGCCGTACCGGCGTCGGCAACGAAGGTGGTGGACATGACGATATTCGGCGCCGACGCTCCGGTTAGCGCATCGGGACGCTCGCCCGCATGTATGGCTTTTGTTTGTTCTCCCCACATAACTTTTCTTTAATTATGGGGCAAAGATAGCTATATGAAAAGACATTTCGTATACCATATTTAAGGTATTTTTTTTTAAATATATAGAATAATATCCGGTCGGCGGTCGGCGCGTGAGGGGCAACGGCAGATGCGTTAAGGTTAACGGAAGACGCGTTAAGGTTAACGAGAGATGCGCGGAGGGGCGGTCGTTCCCTCAGCGCTTCCACTTTTTTCTAATCCATATATAATAGCCGGTAAGCGGAAGCGTCGCGCCCAGCAATGCCGCCAGAAAAGCAAGGATGCGGGTTGCCATGCCGCCCCAGCTGCCTACGTGGACGGCGAAAATCCATCCGCGCAGCTTTCCCGCCCGTTCGCTGTCTTTGTAGTATGCGGCGGAGGTTATTGCGCCGGTTTCGGCGTCGAACGCGTAGCTGTCCGACGCCCTGCTGTTGCCCCATCCGACTAACGATACGGAGGCTTTGCCGTCTTGAACCGTCAAGTTTTTATAGCCGCGATATTGCGCGTTCAGGCTATCGACCACCGTTTGCCACAGGCTGTAGTTGATGCCGCTGCCCGTTTTCCGGCGTTCGCTGTCGCCGCCGCGTTCGGGTCTGCTCGCCGGTTGCGGGGCTGCGCCGTGCGGCGGCTGCGCGGCTTCGACGCCGAACGCGCAGTAGAACGCAGTACGGTACCAGCCAAACGACCACGTCAGCCCCGTCAACGCCATTGTCAGCAAAACGGCGGCGGCGTACATGCCGCCGGCAACGTGCAAATCGTACCAAAACCGCCGCCAACCGTTTTTCATTTTTATTTTCAACCGGAGCGCCAACGCTTTTTTTGTTTTGGGAATCCATACGGCGATGCCGGAAATCAGTATAAAAACAAACAGTAGCGTGCTGACGCCTACGACGGTTTTTCCCAAAGAAAAACTTCCGTCGCGCTTGAAATCGCCCAACAGCCAGCGGTGCAGTTGCCGCATGGTGGTGAAAAAATTGCTTTGGGGCGCAAGCAACATGTCTTTTATTTCGCCGCTATAAGGGTTCACGTACACGGCAGCCGTCCGGTTTTGTCCCGATAGGCTCATCCGGTAGTTCCGCTTCGGGCTGTTCGGAATTTGAACGCCGGCAACGGATAGCGTATCGGGCAGCTGCGCATTGACGGATTGTATCAATTCGCCGACGGGAAGGGGCTGGTCTCCGGCTTGTTCCGCAAAGTAGCGCGACGGATGCCGCCATTCCGTGATTTCAGGTTCAAATACCAGCATCGCGCCCGAAAAGCAGATGACGGTGATGACTAATCCAAAGGGAATGGACAGCCAGAGATGGAGGGTTCTGAATATTTTTTTCATCGATACATGATTTTTAATGCGTCTCACAGGGCGGGGATGGCGACCGGAGCATGCGTTTTTTCTTTATAACGTCAGTATCCCTACCGCATTAATCGACGCGGCGCCGGTAACGCTCAAGCCTTTCACCGCCGAAGCCGAAGCCGGATCGATGATATACACGGCGGGGTCGGCGCTTTCGGCGGTGATGGGGAAATACATTTTTCCGTCGTAAGCCGTCGGCAGTCCCGTGCCGATTATTTTATCGCTGGCGGGAATGCCTGCAACCCATGCGAAGGTTTTTGCCGCCATGTCGACCACCGCATAACGCGTGGCAGCGGTGTTTACTGTAACTTCGAGGTCGTTATACACTTCCAGCATGAAGTAATTGTCGGCAACGTGCCATACTTTCCGGAACTTGTAGTTGTTCGTTTTTTCTCCGATGTTGAAGTAATAATCCGCCGCGAAGGCTGTAGCATTTTTCGCGATTTTCAACGCGCCGCAAGGGTGCGTCGTCGTGGTTTCATAAGAGCCGGAAAATACATATACATCGCCGTTCGCCGCTTTTCCGATTTGGGAATAATAAGCGGAACGGAAGCGTCCCGACGAATAGCTGATGCGGTTGTCGCGGTAGATGCGTTTCAGATTCAACCCGGCGTCGAACGCCGCTACCCACACGCTGTCGGGGTAGGTAACCACGCCGGTGCTTGCGCCGCCGCCAGCGTTCGGGTCGCGCGGTTGCGACACCACCATTCCGGTGAGAAATTCGCCGTTGCCCATATCTACGACGCCCGACAGCGTGGCTTGGTCGCCGTTGCCTGTAATGTTGAGCGTCGTGATTGTCTTTTCCTGCAAAGCGAGGCTTTTATTCAGGTCGATAAAATTGAACGTTACGCCGTCGGTGCGCGGATTGCCGCCGCCGTCAAGCAGGGCGTTTCCTTGACTGTCAACGGGCGTTTGCCCGCCGACGCTCGTCAGGGCGTAGTGGTCGAAAAATCCGTAGGACGTGAAGCGCGACGAAATTTGAAACTGCCCCAACTCCTGCAAATTTCGTTCGGCATCGACCGTATAAGCCAACCCGATTCCCGGGTCGCCCTGTTGGTAAATCAACCCGATAGCCACCGACGGATTGCGGTTGAATATCCACGTATATCCCGACTGTTCCAACGTTTTTTTGTTGTCGGCAATAGATATTTCGCCTTGCGTCAAATCGGCGGTTTGCAGCAAATATTCGGCAGATTCGCCGGTTACGGACAGAAGAAAAGCGCCGACCGGTTCGTTGCCCGACGGTTCGTTGTCATTCGTGTGGCATGACGTAAACGATTGCGCTGCGCAGCATATCATTCCTGCGTACAGCGTCTTTTGAATAGCATGTGTAATGTACATAAGTAAATAATTAAAATGTTTTAAACTTGTTTTTAAATAAAAAATACCGGAGTTTTATCGCCATATTTCTTCCCGGTTTTTGCAGGCTGTAGTTGTCATAGACGATTTCGTCCATCGCGTTATTAACCTCCAACGCGATGTTATACCTGCCGTCTTTGAACGCACAAATTACGTTCAGGTCGTGCGACAAATATCCGGGAATGACAATGTCGCCGCCCTCGCTTTCCCAATCGCGGAAAAACGAATGGACATACCGGAGATTATAACCCAATGAGAGCCGGCTTCCTTTTCCGAAAATATCGTGAAACACGTAGCTTGCATCGGCATTGCCGAGCATATACGGAACGTTGGGCATGCGGTCTTTGTAATAAATCAGTGTCCGTCCGCTTACGTCATACTGTTCCATGTTGCGAATGTCTTGCCATGTAAAATTTCCGCCTATAGAAAACGACTTTTTATAGCAGTAGCGGACTTCCATATCCACACCGACATTCCGCACGTTGCCGTGATTGACATAAAAAGCGCCGCCGTAGCGTTGTTCAATCCGCCGGCGGATGTAATCTCTCGTATCCCTGTAAATAAATCCTGCGTCGAAATACACGGCATGCACGCTGCCAGCTTCATGGCTATAGCTGATATTCAGGTTTACGTTGCGGCTGTTTTCGGGCTTCAGCGCAGCATCGCCTGTTTCCAACGATTCGTCGCCGAAAAGTTCATGCTCGGACGGCAAACGGCAAGCTTTTTCAAACGACAGTTTGACTTGCAACGGACGAAGCGGGAAATACGTTGCCGCTATGCCATAACCGGTGGTATGATACGTCCGCAACTGCTCTTCATATTCGGCAACGGAAGTACTCGACACATTTATAGGACCGCGAACAGCGACGTCATAATATTTTCCAAACGCCAACATATTTAGCCTTGGGTTTATTTCAATTTTATAGGACAACCCCAGCACATTTTTTGCATTTGTCCGCCGCATGGAAATGGTAGCCGACGCGGTTTCGCTATTGGCGGCGGCATCGGCGGCTTTGCGGCTATAGCGGCTGAACTGGTTGTTTACGGTTAGCGTGTGGCGTGCGGCAAAACGGTATCCGGCATTGGCGGTTACGCAGGCATTACGGTTGTCGTATTCGCCCATAGTGTACACGCCTTCGCCTTTTGTACCTTTCTTGCGGTACTCGTTGTTCCAGTTATATTGACGCGCCAATGTGTCGATATTGTTATTCCGTGCGTTGTTGTAAGTTGCCGCCAGCGAGAACTTCAATCGCGGAACAATGAAATTCCGTTTTTCATAATGTAACGATGGGATAATGCTTTGCGCCCTGCGTTCCCTGCCGCCATACACAATTTTCATCAAGTTGGCGTTTTGGACGTCCGCTTTTTCCTTACTCAGCGTTACGCCGAGCAACAGTTTGTCGGCAAACGGTTTGTTAACCACGCCCACTTTCGCCACAAGGGTTTCGTTATGGTAATTGTCGTGAAACCGTTCGAACCAATATTCTTCTTTTGAATAACTGTTTGTTTGCAAATCGAGCAATTTGGTTTTCACTTTATAATTGTTGTCGGAATAGTTTTGATAGGCATTCAGCATTACGGTAAATCCTTTGGCGGTAGCGTGTCCGAAGCTTATGCCCGACTTGTGGGTATTGAAACTTCCGTAAGAATAGGACGCATCCAGATAGGTGTTGCCTGCGTGGTTGGTTACGATATTGATAGCTCCGCCCAACGCATCCGCACCCAGTTCAATGGGTACAACTCCTTTATATACTTCTATCCGCTCGGCAAAATTGACCGGCATGTTATTTAATTGAAAAGCTGATCCAAAGCCGTCCATCGGCATACCATCAAGAAAAATTTTCACGTGCTTTCCGCTAAATCCGTTAAGGCTAATTTGCGTATGCGAACCCACGCCGCCTGTTTCCCGTATTTTCACGCCCGAAATGCGGTCTAAGGCGTGCGTCATGCTCAACGTAGCGTTGTGCAATGCTTTGGCGTCTATCCCTACCACGTTGTACGCCGATTTGTTGACTTGCTGCACTTGGCTTTTGCCCGTTACCGTCACTTCGTCCAATTCATGTTGTTTTTCTTCCATTACAAAGTTTACAGTAACTTTTTGTGCAGGATGCAACGTAATCATTTTATTTTCTCTGTTGTAGCCGAGCAGCGAAGCAGTGAAGGTATATCGTCCGGGCGGAGCGGTAAAATGATAATTGCCTTGTTCGTCGCTCAGCGCACCGAACTTTGTGTTGTGGAGAAACACGGACACGTAAGGAATAGGACGTCCGTCAACCGCACATACCGTACCTTTTACCGCTATTTGCCCGCGGGGTTGAGCTACGCACAACGTACAGCAAAAAAACATATATAATAAGAAAGACACATATTTCATACTTTTGTAGGGTTAATAAAACCGCTGCAAAGGTAGGGCTACTTATTATTTGCTGCAATCGCAAGTAATAGGTATTTTTTAGCGAAAGGGTAGTTCTTTTTTAGTATTGATTTAGGTAATACCTATTAATAATAAGGGACAGCAGCTCTATTCATTTTTTTGATAGACAATATAACCGGTATAGAAAGTATCCATTTGCTTTAGGCAATTACACATCGGGTTGCCGGCTGCTTTGCGGGCGTGAGCAAGGGCTGCGAAACGCACTGAAACCCGACTGCGGACAGGACGGCGGGTTGGAGAGCGTTGCAAGTTTTACGCATGATTATTTTAAAATCCATTCAACATGTACCCATTTAGTATCTTTTTTTATTTCGTAAGCAAATCCGCGAATTAATCCTTCTTTGTTTACCTGTGTTTGTAGGTATTTATGAATTTCTTCTGGATTGTCAAGATAAATATAGATATCTAAAAATGTGTCATTGAACAAATGTCCGATATAGTGAATAGTTGTTATTTTCTTCATTTCAGACAACAACTCATCTTCGAGTCTATTTGCTATTGTAATTTCTTCTATCTGAGGAAGTCCATTTTCATATAAATTTTCAAGATTGAGCGCAATTGAAATTCTTAAATACCATGGATAATTTACTTTTTTGTTGTAATTCTTATAAGCCATATTGAAATATCCAATAGCCAAATTATCCTTAAATGTTGTTTCTATAACAGAAAAACTCTCTACGGGATATACTCCATTTTTCATTGTCTTAATTTGTTTGCAACCAAACAAAACTAAAAAAAATCCTATCATAATAATCCTTTTCATTGTTTTCGCATTCTATGTATTATAAACTTGCTGTCGGCTGTAAAATTGCATTACTTCAAAAATTCAAATTAACTTTTTCGTCAAATTTGTTATCCACATAGAAGTCCATAGGCGTTGTTCCACGATACAAACAAACTTCCAAAACCCCGCATCGGCAGTTTGGACTAAAGGCTTTTATCTACGTATCTCAGCGTACAGTATATAAATACGCCACAAATTTACATATAATTTCCGTAACCGCAAAAATAATCACAGGACTTGATATTTTGATAGGCGTTAAAAATACATCATTAAAAAACCCCACACAAATATGCAGGGTTTTTCGTTATTTGCGCTTATAGCGCAACACTATGAAAAAACTAAACTTTTTTTTACATCATGCCGCCCATGCCGCCGCCCATCGGAGGAGCAGCAGGGGTGTCTTCTTTTTTGTCCACCAACACGCACTCGGTGGTAAGGAACATACCGGCTATCGAAGCGGCGTTTTCTAAGGCAACACGCGCTACTTTGGTCGGGTCAATCACACCGGCTTTGAAGAGGTTTTCGTACTTGTCGTCGCGGGCGTTGTAGCCGTAGTCGGCTTTTCCCTCTTTCACTTTTTGTACAACCACGCTGCCTTCCAGACCTGCATTTTCTACAATCTGGCGCAAAGGTTCTTCAATGGCGCGTTTCACAATGAGGATACCTGTGGCTTCGTCTTCGTTCGCGCTTTTCAATTTATCAAGCGCTTCGATGGCTCGCACATAAGCAACGCCTCCGCCCGGGATAATACCTTCTTCTACCGCTGCGCGCGTAGCATGCAAGGCGTCGTCCACGCGGTCTTTCTTTTCTTTCATTTCCACTTCGGTTGCCGCACCCACGTAAAGCACAGCCACGCCTCCGGCAAGTTTCGCCAGACGTTCCTGTAATTTTTCGCGGTCATAATCGCTTGTCGTAAGCTCAATTTGTTTGCGGATTTGCAACACGCGGTTTTCAATATTGCTTTTTTCGCCGCCGCCGTTTACGATGGTGGTGTTTTCTTTGTCGATGGTTACTTTTTCAGCTTTACCCAGCATATCCAGACGAGCGCCTTCGAGTTTTAAGCCTCTTTCTTCCGAAATTACCATACCGCCGGTAAGAATCGCAATGTCTTCCAACATTTCTTTACGACGGTCGCCAAAGCCCGGCGCTTTCACAGCAGCTACTTTAATAGCGCCGCGCAAACGGTTCAACACTAATGTTGACAACGCTTCGCCATCTACATCTTCGGCAATAATCAACAACGAACGACCGCTCTGCGCCACCGGTTCGAGTACCGGCAACAGGTCTTTCATGGTCGAAATTTTGCGGTCGGTGATGAGGATAAGCGGGCTTTCGAGCACAGCTTCCATCTTTTCGCCGTCGGTCATAAAATACGCCGAAATATATCCGCGGTCGAACTGCATGCCTTCCACCACTTTCACTTCGGTGTCCGTACCTTTTGCTTCTTCAACCGTAATCACGCCTTCTTTTTTCACTTTGTTCATGGCTTCGGCTATCAGTTTTCCGATATTGCTGTCGTTGTTAGCCGAAATGGTGGCAACCTGTTCGATTTTGGTAATGTCGTCGCCTACCGCCTGACTTTGGCTGCGAAGGCTTTCCACTACGGCAATCACGGCGCTGTCAATTCCGCGTTTCAAATCCATCGGGTTAGCGCCTGCAGTTACGTTTTTCAATCCTACATTAATAATAGATTGCGCCAACACGGTGGCAGTAGTAGTACCGTCGCCTGCTTGGTCGGCAGTTTTAGAAGCCACTTCTTTCACCATTTGCGCTCCTACGTTTGCATAACGATCTTCAAGCTCAATTTCTTTAGCTACGGTTACGCCGTCTTTGGTAAGTTGCGGAGCGCCGTATTTTTTCTCAATCACTACGTTGCGTCCTTTAGGACCTAACGTTACTTTCACTGCATTCGCCAATGCATCTACGCCTTCTTTCATCAAGTTGCGTGCGTCGATATTGAATTTAATTTCTTTTGCCATACCTTTTAAATTTTAAAGTTTTTATATTTCTTTTTACTAAATCACCGCCAACACGTCGGATTGACGCATCATCATGTAATCTTTTCCGTCAACGTTGATTTCCGTACCGGCATATTTACCGTAAAGTACTACATCGCCTACTTTTAATTCCATAGGCTCATCTTTTTTTCCACTGCCTACGGCAATTACTTTACCGCGTTGCGGTTTTTCTTTTGCCGTGTCGGGAATATACAATCCACTGGCTGTTTTTTCGTCAGCCTCTGCTGGTTCTACCAGCACCCTGTCCGATAATGGTTTAATGCTCATAACAAATTAAATATTTTTTAGTTTGACATAATTTTAAAATAGTATCTATGCTTCCTGCAAAAAAAATGCCAAAGGGTAAATCGTGCCATTTTTACATTATTAGTATGAAAAGCGTACCTTCGGACTGCCAAAATGGCATCGCAAAAAGTTATTTAACAAAAATATTACTTTCACATATCTATAAAATATCGAAAATATACCTACCTTTGTACGCTATTTTTCGTTCACAGATTTTATGCGGCAACTCACAACAACCGAAATCATGCAATTGGAACAGCAAGGGTGTTCCGCCGACTATTGGCACGATGTGCTGGTGGCTGACGGATTTCAGCCTGCCCATATCCGCCGTGTAAAATTCACAGGCAAGAACCAACTCGGCATATTCGACACGGAAATCACGTTGCAGGGCGGAGTGAAAGCCCACACAGGCATTACCGACGCATGGCTGCATAACTGTACGGTGGGCAACAATGTCTTTATCCGTAAAATCTGCGACTACATCGGCAATTATGTGATTGAAGACCATGCGGTGGTTTTCGACGTAGGGCTGCTGGTTACAGACGGCGATACGACGTTCGGAAACGGACTGAAAATACATGCCGTAAGCAGCACAGGAAGCCGCGCCGTGATGATGTACAACCGCCTCTCGGCGCCTCTGGCTTACGTGTTGGCAACTTACCGCCACCGCCCGCAACTCATTGCAAACATCGAAAAATTAATCACGGAATACAGCGAAACCCAACGCAGCCGCATAGGACGTATTGCACAAAATGCCGCTTTGCTGCGCTGCGACGCTTTAATCAACGTAAATGTGGGCGAACATGCGCTGTTGGAAGACGTGCAAAAATTGAAAAACGGCACGATCGTCAGCGAAACAGCCGCTCCGACGTACATCGGAAGCGGGTGCAACATGGAAAATTTCATTGTATGTGCAGGCGCGGAGGTATGCGGCAACGTACAGTTATCGCACTGTTTTATCGGACAAAGTTGTAAGATTGGCAAACAATATTCGGCGACACATTCGTTGTTCTTTGCCAATTGCGAATGTTTCCAAGGCGAAGCCTCGTCTGTTTTTGCCGGACCTTACACCGTTACCCACCACAAGTCCACCTTGCTGATTGCCGGAATGTATTCGTTTATGAATGCTGGCAGCGGCGCAAACCAAAGCAACCATTTGTATAAACTCGGCGCTATACATCACGGCTTCGCGGAGCGCGGCGTGAAATTAGCCAGCGACGCCTACATGATGTTTCCCGCACATATCGGAGCTTTCACGTTGGTGGCAGGACGTCATTACCAGCATCCCGACACCGCCGATTTTCCGTTCTCATACCTTACGGAACGCGGCGGACGTTCGTACCTGTCGCCGGCAGTGAACCTGCGCTGTGTCGGCATCGTGCGCGACGTACAAAAATGGCGCGACCGCGACCAAAGAAAAGCGGAAAACCGGCTTGACGACATCCATTACCCGCTTTTGACGCCGTATATTGTGGAGAGAATCATCAAAGGTCGCGATATTTTATTGCGTTTGCGCCACGAACACAAAACAGAATACCTCTACAAAGGCATTATCGTCAAACATGATGTGCTGGACAGAGGAATTACACTATATAATTATGCGTTGGATACATTTTTAGGCGATGCGGTAATGTTACGCCTCGAAAAAACAGCCGACACGTTGACAGAAGAAAATATCCGCGAATCACTGAAAAGCCGCACGGAAGCAGGCGGCGGAAAATGGATAGATGCGGCAGGCTTGGTTTGTCCTGAGTCCGTACTCCACGCTGCATTGAAAGACATCGAACTCGGTACGGAAAGCGACCTCAACAACCTGCACGGCGTGTTTAAAACACTGCATCAACATTACGATACCTACGCATGGACATGGACGCGCCATGTATTGCAACAAACAACCGCCAAGAATCCCGATACGTTTACGGCGCAAGACGTCACGGACATTATACACAAAGGACTTGACGCGGCAAAGGCATTGCACAATCTGTGGTGCGAAGACGCAAAAAAAGAATTTACACAGCTCCTCGAAGAAGATTCCGAACAGGTTTACGGCGCTTTCGACGCCCACGAAACCGTATTGTCTATCAAACAACATATACACACAAAAGAAATGCAGGCAAAAAAACTGCTGCAGCAACTAAAACAAGTACACCACTCATGACTGATTTTTTCTCTTTTTTTAACATAGATACCGTCTTGTTGCAATTCGGCGAACAAAAAGTAAGCGTATTGGAAGCGCTTGCCACGCTTTTCGGCTTAACATGCGTATTCCTTGCCGTGCGGGCAAAAGTGCTGAATTTCTGGATAGGCTACGCATACAACATACTGCTGTTTGCTTTATTTTTCCAGAAAGGATTATATTCGAGCATGCTGGTTCAACCCGTATCGTTCATCATTAACGCATTCGGGCATTACCGCTGGACGCATCCGCGCAAGGACGAAGCGAACCGCCGCCACGAATTAAAAATCACGCTGCTTACCGCCCAACAGCGTATCCTCATGGTCGTGATGTTGGGAACGCTCACCGTGGTTTGGGGATTCATCATCACGCAGCTAAGCACGTGGATGCCGTGGCTGTTCGGCAACGCACAGCTCCCCTACCTTGACGCATTTGTGATGATAACCATCCTCACGGCACAACTGCTGTCGGCACAGAAAAAGTTGGACACGTGGGGCGCATGGACTATGGTAAACATTACAAACATTACGCTGTATCTGATGCGGGGTTTGGTGTTCATGCCTTTCGTCAGTGCATCCTATCTGCTTATGGCAATATTCGGTTTTAAAATTTGGCACGGAAAATATATTAAGGAAACAACAGGTAATGAATAAAGAATTATTGACGGTAAAAGACCTGCATGTATCGGTAGCAGGGCGCGAAATTCTCAAAGGAATCAACCTCTCGGTGCGCGCAGGTGAAATACACGCAATCATGGGACCCAACGGATCGGGGAAAAGCACGCTATCGGTAGTATTGGCAGGGCGCGACACGTATGAAGTTACGGCAGGCTCGGCAACATTCAACGGACATGACTTATTAGCGATGCAACCCGAAGAACGCGCCCACGAAGGGCTGTTTCTCGGATTTCAATATCCCGTAGAAATACCCGGCGTGAGCAACATTAATTTCATGAAAACCGCCATCAACGAAAAGCGCAAATACGCAGGGCTTGAACCGCTGTCGGCTGCCGAATACCTGAAGCTGATGCGTGAAAAAATGGCAATCGTTGAAATGGATCCTACGTTTTCGACGCGCGGCGTCAACGTCGGATTTTCGGGAGGAGAGAAAAAACGCAACGAGATTTTTCAAATGGCAATGATGGAACCGTCGCTCGCCATACTCGACGAAACCGACAGCGGACTTGACGTGGACGCGCTGCGCGTGGTGGCAAGCGGCGTAAACAAGCTGAAAACGCCCGACAATGCGTTTATCGTCATCACGCACTATCAACGGCTGCTCGACTATATTATTCCCGATACGGTACACGTACTGTATAACGGAAAAATCATTAAAACCGCAGGCGCAGAATTGGCGGTCGAAGTGGAACAAAAAGGCTACGACTGGTTAAAATAATACATCCGAAACAATTTAAAAACAAACAATACTACTATGGGTATAGATTTTACAAAAACTCCACATCCCCTTGTGGAAAAAAGCAAGGGCGAACTCAACACTTCCATTATGCTGTTTAAGGCGGTTCGCTACAAATGGCTGGTGAAATTCGGGCGCATTGCCGTTCCCCACATCATTTGGATTCCGGGGATGAAAAGCCTGATTAAAAAAACCGTGTTCCGGCAATTCTGCGGCGGCGAAACGCTCGACGAAACACAAAACGTAGTGAAATCGCTTGCCAAGCACCACGTAAACGCTATTTCCGACTATTCGGCGGAACAAGCCGACACGCGCGAGAAACAGGAAGAAGCCAAAAAGAATATCTTGGCGTCTATCGGATTTGCAGGCACGCAGCAGAACGTACCTTTCGCCTGCGTTAAAATCACAGGGATATGCGCGCGTCCGCTGCTCGAAAAAATATCGCGCGGCGACACCTTATCCGAAGAAGAAGCGAAGGAAAAACAAGACTTCCACGAACGCCTCGACGTCCTGTGCAGCGCAGCCAATGAGCAAGGCAAAAAAATGTTTATCGACGCGGAAGAAACATGGATTAACCCCGCCATCAACGAAGCCGCCGAAATGATGATGGCTAAATACAATAAAGAACGACACGTGGTTTATACCACCATTCAGTTCTATACCGTAGATGCGGTAAGCTATCTGCAACGCCTGATTGACGACGCGCCCTACAAGGTAGCGTTGAAACTTGTGCGCGGCGCTTACCACGAGCAGGAAAACGAACGCGCCGCCCACGCGGGATACCCCACGCCTATCCTGCCCGGCAAAGTGGCTACCGACGAGTCGTACAACGCAGGGCTGCGCCTATGCATGGCGCATCTCGACAAGGTGTCGTTCTGCGCAGCCACCCACAACGTTGACAGCATCAACCTGCTCATCGCGCTGATGAATGAACGGAACATCAGCGCCGACAGCCACATTATTTCCTTCTCGCAACTCTACGGCATGCGCGACAACCTCACGTTCGGCTTGGCAAGCGAAGGCTACAACGTGTCTAAATACGTCCCCTACGGACCGCTGAAAGAAGTAATCCCCTACCTCATCCGCCGCGCCGAAGAAAATTCCGGCATCGGCGACCAGATGAGCGAAGAACTGCAAATGCTGCAGCGGGCTAAAAAAGCAAAAAACGCGAAGCAGGAAGGGTGAAGCGTGAAGAGAGAAGCGTGAAGCGTTTCGTCGCTGATAAATGCGAGGCGTGAAGCGAAGAAAAACGAGGTTTTTGCCCCGTCTTTTCTTTTGAAATATTTCTACTGCGCCCTGCGGCGAAGTGTTATTCCCCTATTATATTTTCCCCGAAAAAATACCGCTGCCATTGCGCACTGGCTTTGTAAGCGGTTAATGCTGCGCTGGGCACATACAGTTTGGGAAACCATACATGACCGTCATCGTCCCAATAACTGGAAGAAAAAGCATAATTTCCCAGTTTCACTGTATCCGGATTGCTCCAGCTCACATGTATAGTAGAAAGAACACGACAACTGGAAAAAGCTTCATATCCAATACTTGTAACAGAGTTGGGAATGGTGATAGTGGTTAACTTACGACAAGAGTAAAAAGCGCTAAACTCAATCTTTGTAACGGAATTGGGAATAGTAACAGCCGCTAAGTTCTGACAATAGAAAAAAGCCCTGTATCCAATATTTGTAACGGACTTGGGAATAGTGACGGAAGTTAATAGCGCGCAACCATTAAAAGCGCAATCTCCAATATTTGTAATGCCATCGTTAATAACAACTGTTCTAATACCGTATTGGTCATCTAACCATGGAGGGAAAAAGCCACTCGTCGCCTCATAATCCGGCATGGGACACTGCCCGCTAAAGGTGAGCGTGCTGTCCACAAGTTTCCATGTAAACTCTGCGGGCGCTTCTTCTTTGCTGCACGAAGCCACCATCAACAGCAACGCCGCGGCTGCCGTCGTCAATTTATTTGTTTTCATAAAATAATATATTATAATTATTAGTTACTATATCGAAAAATACTTCCGCATCGTTGCGGAAAGGAGAAACAACCCTGCGGGATACTTCCTTAACGTGGGAGAAGCCGGAATGTTTATAATTTGGCGTAATAGTTATCAAGAAGTTTTGCACAAGGCTCATCGCTGTTAGAATTAATTTAATGGTACAAAGGTAAAAATAATAATTGTAATAAAAAAGGAACTAAGTGATTAATCCCCTATTTCATTATTCCCGAAAAATCGCTACCTTTGCACATTAATCGTTTATTGGAATGAATACGAAATATGTGTTTGTATTAGGCGGCGTTACTTCTTCTTTGGGAAAAGGTATTATTTCCGCATCGTTAGCTAAATTATTGCAGGCGCGGGGTCTGCGGGTTACTATTCAAAAGTTCGACCCTTATATTAATATTGACCCCGGGACGTTAAATCCTTATGAGCACGGCGAGTGTTACGTGACGGAAGACGGCGCAGAAACCGACCTCGACCTTGGACATTACGAGCGCTTTCTCAACGTCTATACGTCGAGAGCCAACAACGTAACCACGGGGCGCATCTATCAAACCGTGATTCAAAAAGAACGCGAAGGCGCGTTTTTGGGCAAGACGGTGCAGGTGATTCCGCACATCACGGACGAAATTAAACGCCGGATGATGATGTTGGGCAAAAACGGCGACTACGACGTGGTGATTAGCGAAATCGGAGGGACGGTAGGCGACATCGAGTCGCAGCCTTTCGTCGAAGCTATCCGCCAACTGCAATGGGAAATGGAGGACGACGATTGCGCCGTGCTGCACTTGACGCTCATTCCGTTCCTCAACGCGGCAAAAGAGTTGAAGACGAAACCTACGCAGCACAGCGTACGCATGTTGCAGCAACACGGGTTGCAGCCCGACGTCATCGTGTGCCGCACGGAGCATCACCTGACGCCCGAAATCCGTAAAAAAATCGCCTTGTTTTGCAACGTGAAATCCAATGCCGTCATTGAATCCATCGACGCCCGGAGCATCTACGAAGTGCCGCTGCGCATGATGGACGAGAAGTTGGACGAAATTGTCATGGGAAAATTGAAGTTGAACAACGCGGCAAAGCCCGACTTGAAAGAATGGCAAAAGTTCCTTGACAAACTCTATCATCCGAAAGACGAAGTGAACGTAGCGCTGGTAGGCAAATACGTGGAATTGCAGGACGCTTACAAATCCATTCTCGAATCGTTTATCCACGCGGGCGCAACCAACGAATGTACCGTAAACGTGCATTGCATCCACAGCGAATCAATCAACGAACAGTCGGCAGCCGGAAAATTTGAAAACATCCATGCCGTACTCGTAGCGCCGGGTTTCGGCGAGCGCGGGCTGGAAGGGAAAATCGAAGCCGTGCGCTATGCCCGCGAACACAACATTCCGTTCCTCGGCATTTGCCTCGGCATGCAGATGGCGGTCATTGAGTACGCCCGCCACGTGCTGGGCTACAGCAACGCCATGACCACCGAAGTAGAACCGTGCACCCCGCATCCGGTCATTAACCTCATGGAAGACCAGAAACGCCTTACCATTAAAGGTGGCACGATGCGGCTGGGCGCGTATGAATGTACGTTGAGTAAAAATTCGTTGGCATACAAGATATACGGCAAAGACCACATCAAAGAACGCCACCGCCACCGCTACGAAATGAATTTCGATTATGTCGAAGAATTTAGTAAAAAAGGACTCCACGCCACCGGCAAAAACAAAGAAACCGGATTGGTTGAGATTGTAGAAATACCGAAGCATCCGTTTTTCGTCGGCGTACAATTTCATCCCGAATTAAAAAGTACGGTGGAGAATCCGCATCCGCTATTTGTAGCGTTGGTCGGAGCGGCATTACAATACAAAAACAAATAACATGGCTATGGCGGAAAAAATTATCATCTTCGATTTCGGCTCGCAATACACGCAACTTATCGGACGACGGCTGCGCGAGTTGAACGTCTATTGCGAAATCTATCCTTACCACCACGTACCGGCGCTCGACGAAAGCGTGAAAGGCGTCATCCTGTCGGGAAGCCCCTTCTCCGTGCGCGACGGCAACGCCCCGCATATCGACCTGAGCGCCATCCGCGGACACATTCCGCTGCTTGCCGTATGCTACGGCGCACAATATCTGGCGCAGTACTCAGGCGGCGAAGTGCTGCCCTCCAAAACACGCGAATACGGACGCGCGCTACTGCACGTCAAAGACCGGAATACGGTGCTGCTGGCGGGCGTTGCCGACAATTCGCAAGTGTGGATGTCGCATGGCGACACCATCAGCGCGCTGCCCCGCCATGCAAAAATAATCGCCTCTACCGCCGACGTTGAAAATGCGGCATACGCGGTTGAAAACGAACAAACCTACGCCCTGCAATTTCACCCCGAAGTGTATCATACAACGGAAGGACAAAAAATACTCGAAAACTTTGTACGGCAAATATGCGGCTGCCGGTGCGACTGGACGCCCGACGCGTTCGTCGAATCGACCGTCGCGGCGCTGAAAGCGCAGTTGGGCAACGACAAGGTGGTGCTCGGATTGAGCGGCGGCGTCGATTCGTCGGTAGCCGCCGTGCTGCTGCACAAAGCCATCGGGCAAAACCTGTATTGCATCTTCGTGGACAACGGACTGCTGCGCAAAAACGAATATGAACAGGTGTTGGAGTCGTACCGCGACATGGGGCTGAACGTAATCGGCGTGAGGGCAGGGAGCGAATTTCTGTCGCCGCTGGCGGGCGTGAGCGAACCGGAGCACAAACGTAAAATCATCGGACGCGCCTTTGTGGAAATATTCGACCGCGAAGCGCACCGCATCGAAGACGTGAAATGGTTGGCGCAAGGCACTATCTACCCCGACGTCATTGAATCCGTATCGGTCAACGGTCCGTCGGCAACCATCAAATCGCACCACAACGTAGGCGGACTGCCCGAACGCATGCACTTGAAAATAGTAGAGCCGTTGCGCATGTTGTTTAAAGACGAAGTGCGCCGCGTAGGCAAAACGCTCGGCATAAAACCCGAACTGCTGGGGCGGCATCCGTTTCCGGGTCCCGGCTTCGGCATCCGCGTGCTGGGCGAAGTGTCTGCCGAGAAAGTACGCATCCTGCAAGACGCCGACGCCATTTTCGTCGACGGATTGAAGCGCGAAGGATTGTACGACAAAGTGTGGCAGGCGGCAGCCATTCTACTGCCTGTGCAAAGCGTAGGCGTAATGGGCGACGAACGGACGTATGAATACGCCATAGCCCTGCGCGCCGTAACCTCCACCGACGGCATGACCGCCGACTGGGTACACCTGCCCTACGAATTTCTCGCCAACATATCAAATGATATTATCAATAAGGTAAAAGGCGTAAACCGCGTAGTCTATGACATCAGTTCCAAGCCGCCTGCTACTATTGAGTGGGAATAGAAGGGGGGATGAAAAATGAAAGTATCATGAAAAAAACGACATTATTCTTTTGCAGCTTGTTGCTATTGGCAACAGTGTTGTTTACCGGTTGCGGTGATGGTCAGGGCATAGTTGAATTAACAACTGCCGCACAAAATGTCAGAATTTTCACATCTTCCGACACAATGACCATTGATTGGGGCGATGGGCAAACCGACGCCTACTCATCTACCAACAATACACTAATGCACTCCTATGCCGATACTAATTCCCATACGATATGGATTAAGGCGAAAAGGTTAACAATATTGGATTGTTCCGGCAATCCTTTAACTGCATTGAACGTGAGCAAGAATACAAAGTTAACGGAATTGTATTGTATCGCTAGTAATTTAACTGCATTGGACGTGAGCAAAAACACTGCTTTAATGGTGTTGAAGTGTACCGGAAATAAATTAACCGCTTTGGATGTGAGCAAAAATACGAATTTAATAAAGTTGGTGTGTCTCCACAATCAATTAACCGCTTTAAACATGAGCAGGAATACGGCGTTAACGGAGTTGGTTTGTCGCAATAATCAATTAACTGCTTTAAATGTGAGCAAAAATACGGCGTTAATAAAGTTGGACTGTGACAAAAATAAATTAACCGCTTTGGGCGTAAGCAGGAATACAGCTTTAACGTGGATGTCATGTTCCGACAATCAATTAACCGCTTTGGATGTAAGCAAGAATACGGATTTATCAGATTTGTTTTGTAGCGCAAATCAATTAACCGCTTTAGACGTAAGTAAGAATACAGCTTTAACGTGGATGTTATGTTCCGACAATCAATTAACCGCTTTAGACGTAAGTAAGAATACAGCTTTAACGTGGATGTTATGTTCCGACAATCAATTAACCGCTTTGGACGTAAGCAAGAATACCGCTTTAAGAGTGTTGAGGTG
>JAITPN010000099.1 GCA_031289415.1 Prevotellaceae bacterium
CTGTATAATTATAACCGCATTCTTTGCATTTGAAACGCTGGACACCTTTTATTATGCCGTTTTTGACACTATGATTTTGTTTGCATTTTGGACATCTCATATTCGTTTTTTTGTGCAAAAATAATAAATCTATATTATATTACCAAATCCAATTAGAACCATAAATTTATGAATTTCAGAATTTACGCTGTCGGCGTCGGGGTTGCCAGCCCAAGTTCTTTGGTTGATATTTCGCGCATCTCCATTTTGCGGATTTTCCCCGACACCGTCATCGGGAAATCTGAGACAAACTTCCAATAACGCGGAATTTTATACGTGGCAATCTGGTTTTTACAGAAACGCAACAACTGTGTTTCGGTCAATTCGTAGCCGTCGCGCAGTTTCACCCACGCCATCACTTCTTCGCCGTATTTGGCGCTGGGTACGCCAATGACATACACGTCGGCAACCGCTTCGTGCGAAAGAATAAACTCTTCAATTTCGCGGGGCGAAATATTTTCACCGCCCCGGATGATAATATCTTTAATACGTCCTGTGATTTTCACATAGCCTTCGTCGTCCATCGTGGCTACGTCGCCCGAATGCAGCCAGCGTTGCCGGTCGATGATGGAGGCGGTGTCGTCCGGGTTGTCCCAATAGCCAATCATCACCGAGTAGCCACGTGTACATAATTCACCGGCAACGCCGCGCGGGACGATGTTTCCGTGTTCGTCCACAATTTTTATTTCCACATGGGGATGCACCGTACCTACGGTCGTAACGCGCCGTTCAATGTCGTCATTAGCCATGCTTTGGGTCGATACGGGCGATGTTTCCGTCATGCCGTAGCATACGGTAATCTGCTGCATGTTCATTTTCGATTGCACCTCCCGCATCGTATTAATAGGACAGGGCGAGCCTGCCATGATGCCTGTGCGCAAGGTTGAAAAATCGTATTGGCTGAAATTCGGATGCTCCAACTGGGCTATATACATAGTAGGTACGCCGAGCAGCGACGTACATTTTTCGGTAGATATGGTTTTCATGACCGCTTCGGGTTCAAACGATTCGCCTACGATAACCATACACGCGCCATGGGTGGTGCAAGCCATGTTGCCCAGCACCATGCCGAAGCAATGGTAGAACGGTACGGGAATACATACGCGGTCTTTTTCGGTATAGAACATCCGTTCACCGATGAAAAAGCCATTGTTCAGGATATTGTGGTGCGACAGCGTCGCGCCTTTCGGATAGCCTGTTGTCCCCGACGTGTATTGAATATTCACAGGGTCGTCGAATTGCAGCACGGCTTCGCGTTCCGCCAACTCGGCGTCGCTGATTTTAGCGCCTGCGCGGAGCATTCGCTCCCAGCCTTCTTCCATGATAAGCGTCCGGTTCGGGTAGTCGCACATCGGGCGGATTTGATTCAGCAAGTCAATATAGTCGGTTTGGCGGAAATTAGAGGCGGCTATCAGCAGGTCAATTTTCGACTGTTCAAGCGCATACCGCAATCCGGTTGTTTTATAGGCAGGGTTGATGTTTACCATAATCGCACCGATGCGGGCGGTGGCATATTGCACCAACACCCATTCATACCGGTTGGCTGCCCATATTCCCACGCGGTCGCCGCGTTTGATGCCGTAAGCCATCAGCCCTTTGGCGAGTTCGGCTGTTTGCGCCCATAATTCGTTGTACGTGGCGCGGTAGTTTTGCTCTACTACTACCAAGGCTTCGCGGTCTCCGTATTTTTCTACAATTTTACGGAGATTGTCGCCTATGGTTTCTCCTTTTAAAGGCGTGTCACATATTCCGTGACTATAAGATAATTGTTCCATAAGTAAATTAATTCAATAATTTTCGTGCAAAGTTAAAATGTTTTTTTATATACAAGCAAGAACAAAAATCATAAAAGGGACAAGTATGTAAAAAAAAAGGTTGAATCTATTGGTTTTAGGGGCGAAATTCTTTATATAGGGGCGAAATTCTTGTCGGTGTCATAGCTGTTGCATAACTGTTTTTAGTATCATACACAATCGTTGCTATCTTAATTCCAATGAATTAATTAATTTTATCCCAATTCGTTTGTTGAGTTGAGCCACAATATCGTCCCGCATGGCAAAAAGTTGGCTGCGCACAACCGACGAGTCGAACTGTACATATAAAACGTGGTTTTTGACATACTTTTTGGTGGTATGGCGCGCTACGCTTTGTCCGAGTATTTCATCCCAAAGCGCATAGAGGCGCGTATAGTACAATCCTTCTTCAAGCCCTTCTTCCTGAATAAATTGATTGACTAAATCCTTTAGTGTATATGTTTTTTGTCGTCGCATTTCGTTTTCAAATTCAAATAGATTAGCTTACCGGCAATGTTCTTTCAGCAATGCCGCTGCCTCCGTATGTCCGAGGCTTTCAGCTTTGTACAGGGCTTCGCAGGCAGCAGCGCGTTGCTCTGTTTGAAGCAATATGATGCCGCGCATAAAATAAGCATCCTTGTTATCGGCATTGAGTTGCAGCACTTGGGAAATATCGGCAAGCGAAGCTTCATATTTCCGTAAGTGCATGTTAGCCACTGCCCGCTGATACAAGTCTATCGCCGAATTAGGGGTTTGTTTCAGCAACATGTCGTAGTCGGCTACCGCATCGGCGTAGCGTTCGGTCTTCATATCTATGTGGGCTTTTATCTTGTAGGCTTCCATGAATCGCTGCGGAGTGTTCGCACTTTTCACCATATCCGGTACGTATAATGCCGCCGAATCAAGTTCATTCAGTGCAATATAACACTTCACTAACCGCACAGCCGTGCCGGGGTTGTTTTTACGCTTTTTCAACGCCTGTTTCGCCCAGTGCGCCGCATTCCGGTAGTCGCGCCCTACGGCATAGTGTTCCGACAATTTGTCGTAGCCTTCCACAAAACGCGGCTGTTTTTTCACCACGTCTTCAAACATGCTTGCTGTGCCTTTCCATACGTTGGTGCGGTCGAACGAAATACAAGCAAAAACCACAGATAATGCCACTACGGAAACGGCATAAATTTTAATCGCTTTCTGTTTATTATTTTGTTTGAAATATACATACAGCCATGCCGTGAAAAACAGAAATCCGATGATCGGCACGTAAAAATAACGGTCATGCGCCGATACGGCTACTATCGGAATAATCTGCAACGTGGAAAAAATAGTGGTGAAATACAACAACCCTGCAAAAATCAACTGTCGCCGCATTTTCTTAGCTTTAAAGATAAGGATAAACACCGCAAGTAAAATAAACGGCGACAACCATATCAATGGCGAAAGTGTAATATTATTCTCAAAATAATAATACACATGCGGATAGATGAAGCAGAGCGGCAACGGAAACAGGAATTTCACCATATAAAACGCCAATGGATAGGTAACAAACAGAACTCCCTTGGCGCTTTCTAAAAATCCGAAAAACTCACCTATAGACATCGCTCCCGAACCGCGCATTTGAATAGAAAGGATACCCAACGCCACCGAAATGATGATGAACGGAACTTTTTCGGCTATAACTTTCATCGAAAATATTTTGCGCCGGTAGTACCAATCGAAGGCAAATAACGTAAACGGCAAGGTCATAGCCGTAGGTTTCGACAAGATAGATAAAATAAAGAACAGAAACGTAAGCATAAAATGTTTCGTACGCTGCCCCTTAGTTATATATTTCACGTAGCACATCAGGGCGGGGAAGGCAAACAGCGCATACAGCAGGTCGCCGCGCCCTGTAACCCACGACACGGTTTCCACCGCCGTAGGATGCACCGCATAAATCACCGCCGCCGCCAAGGCTGCAGGCGAACTTTTCAGCATCATGCTTATCAACAAAAACAGCAACACCACATTGACGAGATGGTAGAGCAGCGACATGAGGTGGTAGCCCACCGGATTAAGCCCCGGCAACTGATATTCCGCCGCAGGGTTGAGCTTATTGGTGGAATCAGGCGCAGGCAACAGTCGGCAAATTTGATAATCAAGCGCGTGCGACAATATTTTTACCGGACAATACATATCGTAGTACGACTGTGTGAACATATTTTCCACGTGTTCCCACGACAATTCGCGAATGTCTTCATTTTGTACGACAATCACTTCGTCGTCCCAATAGCGGGTAAAACCGTTTTTGAGCGACGAGGGGAAATAAAGCAGCGCGGTAAGCGTCAAAACGACGGCAAGAAAAACGTACTTGTAGCGTTGCCAAAACAGCGAATCTGCGACGTCCGCCGTAGGTTTCGCCGCCGGTTTTGGCTGAGGATGTTTCTTTGTCATTGCTTGTTTCATTATCAAAAATTAAGGATAGCAAAGGTAAGCAATATTGTATAAAATAAAAAACCTCCAACAAATTTGCCGAAGGTTTTCCACTAAATATTATAAACTATTTTTTCTCAAGATGCTTATAACGATTACGGAATTTATCCACACGACCCGCCGTATCAACCAACTTCATCTTACCGGTATAGAACGGATGCGATGTGTTGGAAATTTCAACTTTGTAGAGAGGATATTCCACGCCTTCAAGGGTTATGGTTTCACGTGTATTCACGCTCGAACGTGTTAAAAAAGTATGGTCATTCGACATGTCTTTGAACGCGACCATGCGATAGGTATCAGGATGAATTTCTTTTTGCATATTATTCTTCTTTTTTAAATTGGGCTGCAAAGGTATAAATTATTTTACAAATCTGCAAAATAATTTCATACAGATAAAAGGAATCTCTCCAAAAAAACAAACAAAAAGCTGCCCTTGCGGGCAGCTTCCTGTTATATTTGCAATGTTTCGACCGGATTATAATCCACCGCCATCTTTATTCCCTCGTTCAGGAACAAAATCATGGTCAGTCCAATATTTTCCCGTCAACACCGAGTCTTGTTGATACACATAAGTCGGACGTCCGGCATAACCGTTAGAGGCATTCGTAATGTCGCCTCTTAGGTCGGTTCTGGGCGCTATATCCCATGCTTTAAAAGCGCTGATATTGCGTACTATGGTGTGTTCATTCCAATCGCCGAAATTAGTCGGGTCAGGTAAACCGGCACGTTCCAAAATCCGGTTCCACAGCCATATTCTCGTACCCAAGCCATAGTGCGACTCTCCGCTTTGGTCCATACACTCAGCCTGTTCCGGTCTGTAAAATCCGTCAAATACAATATAGCCTGTAATGTAAGCGCCCAAATTAGCCGTTGCATATTCAGGGAATTCCAAAAATTGCCGCCAAATCGTTTTACTTGGGTCTGATTCATAATCCAAACACCAGTCGCCGCCTTTCACCCATTCGCGTGAGAAGTTAACCACCATGTTGCGCACATTACAATCGTTGAAATTATTATCGGCGCTTTGTGATTTATAGCACGGACGGAAGTATCCGCGTACCGGTCGGAGATACAGCGGGGTTATGGAATCGGCTTCCCAGCCTTGGTCGTTCGTATAATACATGCCTTTACCGGGGTAGTCGTCGCCTGAGGCAGGTCCGTGTGCAATATCCATTGAAACCGCCGAATTAGGCTTCACATTATCTATCACAAGCATGCTTTGGCGATACAAGTCGCCGATGCGTCCGAGCGTATGTCCGATATATTCATGACCTAAATGATAATAATACCTCGGCTCTCCCAATGGGGTCGAAATCGTACAGTTATCGCCGTTGTTGAAGCCGCCCACGGCAGCGTTTGAGCCGAATAAGTACGTTACGTTCGAGCCTGAACCGTCAGGTTTTATGTCGTTTATTTTCGGGAAACTTGAGCCAAACATAGCAAAGCCTTTTTCATACATTTTTCCGTCGTTCCGACCGCCTCTCCAGCTCCATCCGAAGGGCGTAAATTCATACTTGCCGCGCGAATTTGATTCCGCCACGTATGCCCGGATATCGAAATATCGTTCAAAATCACGCACTACCGGCAACCGCAGGAGCAAATCGGCAAGCGCCCGTACATAGCGTTCGTAGAGGCAATCGTTGACGGTATTCCAATTCGTGATATTGTCCTGAAAAGCATTGACGGCGGCGGGGTTCTGCACTATTTTCTGTCCGTTTAGAGTTACGTTCGGGTTGCCGGACATCTTTTTCAAGTCGCCCAAATCGAAGCCGTCCATTACGAATGCGATGGGAATGGGATTATGCCCCGCAGGCAGGTCGTGCGAAGCGTGCAGGTAAATCGTTTCGTCGTCTTTCCAATAGCCCGAAGCGTCGTCGATTTGGCGCACCGCAATTTCGCGGACGTCGTCATAATTGACGATTTCGCCGTCTTCGGACTTCGACATGTGTACTTTCAGCAAAATCTTGCCTTCGCGCGGACCGCCTTCGTCAATAAGCGCCGTGATGGTTTCTAATTCACCTGAGCCGCTGCCGGTCGTAGGCGAAACGTGAATCCAAGATTCATTTCCTTCACCGGCTTCAAACGTCCACGGATAATTAATTTGCAAATAAAATTTCTTCGTGCGGCGGTCAGCCGAGCCTGACGCGGGCGCAGAAAGCGTCTTGGCAGTCATTTTACCTTCCAGTGCTACAATCTTTTGCTGTACCGTTACGGTAGCGCTCTTATTACCGGATTTTAATATGATTTTTCCGGTGCGTTCGTTCGTACTTGCCGCAATCGTTGCACGCACGGTGATGGAACTTGAACTTGCGCCGCCGCTGGTTTTATCTAAAGTAATCCAGTCGTTTTCGGCAACCAACGTCCACGGTGCGTTGCAGATTACTTTAAAGGTTGTTTCGGACGCCGAGACGGGCGCCGTAATGGCATTCGGGGTAACCCGGCATGTATGATTGCTCGGAAAATCATACGATTGCTTCACCGTAACCGTAATCGAACGGTCGGCATTTAACGCTTTCAGCGTAAGCACGCCGTAACGTTCGTCAACGTCGCTTTTTCCTTCGAGAGGCGTAGCCGTAAAGACAAGTTCCACGATACCCTTACTATCGCCGTCAGGGTCAACAAACAGCCATTCAGGCTTCTCGGAGACTTCCCAATCGTAGTCGCTGTCAAAATTAATGAGTGTTTCAGCGTCTTTCGCCCCGCTAATATACAGCGTATCACCCTCTATATCGAGGTCAAACAAGTCGCCGCCTCCGTTGATTGGCTTTTCATCGTCCTCGCACGCAGCGAAGAACCCGGCGCCGGCAAACAACAATGCCGACATGTAGAATAAAATTTTAGCTTTCATTTATTTTAATTTTAAAATTATTTCGAGTATGAGTATTTTTAAAAATGAATTTCCCTGAAAATGTCAGGATAGATGCTGTACTATATATATAGGTATAAGAATAGACAGGGGTAAATCCTATATCATTGAAAGTGGGAAGCGCGAAGTGGAGAATGGACGGGCGGAAGGAGTTTTTACTTCCTTCAATGTATGCGCCGGTACGTGTTGCATTTCTCATTGTCAAGAGGATTAATAGTATTGAATACAAAGGTAAACAAAAATTATTAAACCGCCAAATTTCGTAAATTTCAGGAATTAATTAAACATCTCACTTCTTCGGCAAGCGCGTCAGCCTCTTCGGGGGTCGGGGCTTCGGCGTAGATGCGGATAATAGGCTCGGTGTTGGAACTCCGCAGGTGTACCCAGCGTTTTTCGAGGTCGAAATCTACGCGCACGCCGTCAATATCGGTAATCCGGTAGGCTTTGTAAGCGTCCTTAGCCTTGCGCAGCAAAGCGGCAAGGTCAATGTCGGCGGACAGCGCCACTTTGTTTTTAGAAATAAAATAAGGCGGATATGTGGCACGCAAAGCAGCGCACGACACCTTTTTATGCGCCAGATGCGAAAGAAACAACGCCGCGCCAATCAACGCGTCGCGACCGTAGTGCAGGTCGGGCATGATGACGCCGCCGTTGCCTTCGCCGCCAACCACCGCGCGGCAGGCTTTCATCTGCGCCACAACGTTGACTTCGCCCACTGCCGACGCAAAGTATTGCCCGCCGTATTGTTCGGTAACATCGCGCAATGCCCGCGACGACGAGAGGTTCGACGCCGTATTGCCCTGCCGTTGCGACAGCACATAGTCGGCAACCGCCACGAGCGTATATTCTTCGCCGAACATCGTGCCGTCTTCGCACACCAGCGCCAAACGGTCGACGTCGGGGTCTACGGCAATGCCGCAATCCGCCTGCTCAGCCACCACGGTTGCCGACAGTTCGCTCAGGTGTTCGGGCAATGGTTCGGGGTTGTGCGGAAACAGTCCGGTAGGCTCGCAGTGGAGCGCTACGGTTTGTACGCCAAGCGTATTCAAGAGTTTCGGAATGGCAAGTCCGCCGACAGAACACACCGCGTCAACCACTACTTTAAAGCCTGCCCTGTAGATAGCTTCTACGTCCACCAACGGGTGGCTGCATACGGCTTCGATGTGCCGGTCGGTGTACGTATCGTTGTGCGTAATATGTCCCAAGTCATCGACTTTGGCAAAATCAAAATCATCTTTGTCTGCCATTTGCAGCAGGGTTTCGCTATCAGCCGCGCTCAGAAATTCGCCGTCGCTATTCAGTAATTTGAGCGCGTTCCATTGTGCGGGGTTGTGCGATGCGGTAAGGATGATGCCTCCCTGCGCCTTTTCCCATATCACCGCCATTTCCACGGTCGGGGTTGCGGCAAGCCCAATGTTTACCACATCAATACCGCTCGAAGCCAGTGTGGCGCACACCAGATTGTCCACGATGACGCCCGAAATGCGGGCGTCGCGCCCTACTACTACCGTCATGCGTTCCGTGCCGGGATGTTTACGCCTCAGCCATGCGGAATATGCCGCCGTGAATTTTACCACGTCGGGCGGAGTGAGCGCGCTGCCGGGCTTCCCCCCGATTGTGCCGCGAATACCAGATATTGATTTTATTAAAGTCATACGTTATTAAAGAGTTTCGTCTATTAAATATTTATTCCGCTCGCCGCTGTTGCGCGTAATCAATTCGCCGATGAAGCCTGCGAGGAACAGCTGTACACCGATAATCAACGTAGCCAAAGCCAAGTAGAACAATGGCTGGTCGGTAACCGCGCGGAACATTTCGCCGTGGTTTTGCGACAGGAGTTTGGCGGCAATGAGCCACGCCGCAATGAACCCGCCCGCCAAAAACATCAGCGTTCCTATCAATCCGAAAATGTGCATGGGGTTTTTACCGAATTTACCGATAAACACGACGCTTGCCAAATCAAGGAAACCATTGACGAAACGCGAGAAGCCGAATTTCGACACGCCGAATTTCCGTGCGCGGTGCTGTACTACTTTTTCCCCTATTTTTGCAAAACCGGCTTGCTTTGCCAACACAGGAATGTAGCGGTGCATTTCGCCATACACTTCTATGCTTTTCACAACCGTTTTACGGTAAGCCTTCAGCCCGCTGTTCATGTCATGTAAATGTACGCCGGTAATGAGGCGTGCCGCCGTATTATAAATTTTTGAAGGAATATTTTTGGCAATAGTACTGTCATAGCGCTTTTTTTTCCAACCCGATACCACATCATAATGCGATTCTTTCACCATGCGGTAAAGTTCGGGGATTTCATCAGGGCTATCCTGCAAATCGGCATCCAGCGTAATAACCACATCGCCCTGCGCCGCTTCGAAGCCGCAGTACAAGGCGGCAGATTTTCCGTAATTGCGGCGAAAGCGTATGGCGTGGATATTCGCATTGGCTGCCGCCAGCTGTTGAATCACCGTCCATGAATTGTCGCGGCTTCCGTCGTCCACAAACAGTAATTCATAGGAATAGGCGTTTGCCTGCATCACCTGTTCTATCCACGCAGTGAGTTCGGGCAACGATTCTTCTTCGTTATATAAAGGAATAAGAAGTGAAATATCCATACATTTTGATTTTTTAAAAGAAAAAAGAAATGAAATTTTGTGCAAATGTAAAAAAAAAATTATAACTTTGCAACGGGTAAGTCTTACACGACCAGCTCCCGCTGAACTCCCCCAGGGTCGGAAGGCAGCAAGGGTAGGCGGTTGTAGCGGTGCGATGTAAGGAGCTTGCCCTTTTTTAATTATAATAAAGTATGCACATAGCAGTCGGTTTATCGGGAGGCGTTGATTCCAGCGTGGCAGCGTTGCTGCTCAAGCAGCAGGGGCATGAAGTAGTGGCTTTGTTTATGCAAAACTGGCACGACGCTACCGGCACGCTCCGCGGCGACTGCCCTTGGAAAGACGACCTTGCCATTGCCCAATTGGTTGCAAAAAAACTTGATATACCCTTTCATTTTATTGACCTCAGCGACGAGTACCGCAAAAAAGTGGTGGACTACATGTTTGCAGAATATGAACGCGGACGCACGCCGAACCCCGACGTGCTGTGCAACCGGGAAATCAAATTCGACGTGTTTATGAAAAAAGCCTTCGAGTTAGGCGTTGACGCCGTGGCTACAGGGCATTATTGCCGCAAAGAAACTATTGCCGGAAACGGACACGCCGTCTACCGCCTCTTAGCCGGCAGCGACCCTAATAAAGACCAGAGCTATTTCCTTTGCCAGCTATCGCAGGAGCAGCTGGCAAAAGCGCTTTTCCCTATCGGGCATCTGCTGAAACCCGACGTGCGGAAACTGGCGGCAGAAGCCCATTTGCCTACTGCCGACAAAAAAGATTCGCAGGGCATTTGCTTCGTAGGTAAAGTAGATTTGCCTGTATTTCTCCAACAAAAATTGGCTGCCAAAGACGGCGACATCATCGAAATCATGCCTGATTTCTACGCCTCGCAACCGGTGCGGCGCACGTTGCAAGAAACATGCAGCAGCTATACCTACCGCCCCGCCGACGGAAAAAAAGCAGGCACGCACCATGGCGCACACTTTTTCACCATAGGGCAACGCCACGGACTGAATATCGGCGGACACGCGGAGCCGCTCTTTGTCGTCGCCACCGACGTAACAACCAACACCGTGTATGTAGGCGAAAGCCACGCACACCAAGGGTTGCAACGCAAGGGGCTGTGTATTTCCGCTGCCGGCATCCATTGGATACGCCCCGACAAGGCAATGACTGAGGGCGAAGAACGACGCTACAAAGTGCGCATCCGCTACCGCCAGCCTTTGCAAGACGCCACGCTCTACCTCCGCGCAGAAAGCCTGTACATCGTGTTCGACAAGCACCAGCGCGGCATCACTGCCGGACAATTTGCCGCATGGTATGACGGCGACGAACTCATCGGCTCAGGCGTGATTTTATAAAAGAGCGAGCCGCTAATTTTCTTACAATGAGATATTAATTCCTCCGAAAACCGTTGTGCCGGGCATCGGGTAGCCGCTTACAATCTGGTAGTCGCGCCCTGTGAGGTTATTTCCTTTCACAAACACATCAAGCCACGCCGTCGGACGGAACGAGATGCGGGCGTCCAGCAGTCCGTAGGTATCGGTGAGTTCGCTGCTGCCGGTCGAAATATACATGTCGTCTACAAATTTGTAATTGGCGTTGAAGCTCCATTTCTGCCAACGGTAGCTTGCCGCAAGAAACGCTTGGTGCTTCGGCGCATATAAAATAGGAGCGTCCATCATATAAAGATAGGCGTAATTGCCCTGTAGCGTAAAATTGCTAAACGCTTGCCAATAGCATGTGAACTCTACGCCTTTATTGAGGAACGAGCCGGTATTGTAATTGGTGGGCGGATAGCCATGCGACCTATCGGCTTCTATCAGGTTGCTGCCTTCGGAGATAAAGCCCGTCAACTCCACCGATACGCGCCTGTCGCAAAAATCCTGTCCGACGGAAATTTCATAATTAGTCATCCGTTCGGGCTTCAGTTCGGGATTGTGCCCCGCCCATGCCGCTTTATAGAACAATTCCTGCATATTGGGACTGCGGAAACCCTTTGAAGCCGCCGCTTTCAACACCGTATGGCGAAACGGACGGTACGACAGCCCTGCCTGCGGAATCCATTCGTTGCCGAATTGTTGATTATGCTCAAAACGAGCGCCGGCGTTGAGCGTCAACCGGTCGAACAACATCTGCTGCACGAGCAGGTAGCCTGCCGCTTCGTACAGCGACGTATCGGTTTCTACCACATCGGGCGTGGCGGGGGCAATATAATCGTTCCATGCCCGCCCGCCGAAATTTTTGAAATCGACGCCTGCCGTAACCATATTTCCCCGGAAGGGGCGGAAAATCTGATACCAGTTGACGCCGTAATTGTGGTCGTTGGAACGGAAATAAAACAGGCTTAGCGGATAGCCTTCTTTGTGTCCGTCATTAATTTTATGATCGCCGAAATTATAGAAAAACTTAAACGCGCCGTCGGTGCTCCCGTATCTGTTTTCCAACGTTACAGACGCTACGCCGCGCAATATTTCGGCAAGACAGTCGACATACAGCTCGGTGTCTGCGCCCGGGTCTTCTATGCCGTACGAAGCCAAATTCACATCCGCCCATGCGCGGAAATGGTTGGATATGCGGTAGCCCACTTTGGCATAACCGTTCGTGGCGCTGAATGCGGAATGGGCGCGGTTGCCGTCGGTTCGGTCTTGGCTGACGGCTACAAAAGCGTCAAACCTTCCTTTTTTTTGCCCTGCGCTAAATGCGTGTTTTTGCGTATTGTACGAGCCGTACATGAGGCTGGCGTCGGCGCTCCAGCCGTCGGCGTCGTGCCGCCGCGTAATCATGTTGATGGCGCCGTTCATGGCATTCGAGCCGTAGAGGATAGATGCCGGTCCGCGCACGACTTCTACTTTTTCGATATTCGACACGGCATACGCATCAGCCAGCGCATGCCCCATGACACCCATGTATTGCGGATGCCCGTCAATAAGTATCAACATGCGGTCGCCGCCCACGCCGCGCAGCGTCATACCGCCTGCGCCGCGGCTTCCGACGCCGAATCCGGCAATGTTGCGTTCGGTAACAAACAGCCCCGGCACGCGCTGCGACAGGGCTGACAGGATGTTCGACTCGCCGCTTTGCCGCAATTCTTCTTTGCCGACTACCGAAATAATCATCGGCACATTGTGGCGGTTCACTTCCGTACGGTTGGCGGTAACGACTACTTCGTTCAGCCTTCGCCCGTCAACGGCTGTCGTATCCTGCGCACGTCCCGCCGCGGCAGAAAGGCAAAGTACAGGAATCAATAAAAGCGTGTTTCTCGTCATAAAAAATGTGTTCAAAATGTGAAAAGTATTACAAAATTATAAAAAAATACGATGTATAGTGTAAAAAAAGTTGGTATTTTATAAAAATATGTCGTTCCCCGTTCAGTTTCCGGTACCGATAACTCAATTTCTGCCGGCAACTATCGTTCCGTACTTACCTCGTCATCCATTCGCGACCGCTCCGCCAGGGCGTACGAGAGAGGCATATTTTAAGGAGGGGGATGGGATGAAACTGCCCAACCCCAGCGTGTGCCATTTGGCGTCTACGGCGGCGATGGTCGGCGCGTCGGCACACACGATGTTGGGCCACCGTGCAGGATACGTTTTATCCGGCGCGTTGTCCTTAGCCGATTTGCTGCGGGCGTCAATCATTAATTTGCCGTGTTCTACGCGGCAGTCGCGCACGGCGTCGATGTTGTTGCCCAAGAGCCACGCGCAGGTGCGGAGGTCGGCGGTGTCAACCCCATCGTCAAAGCGGATGGCGAAAGGAGCGCCAAGCGGCGGCGCGTCGTGCACCGTCGCGTGTACACCGCCTCCGACTTCGCTTTTAATGGTGGCGTCGATACAAATTTTACCGCCGAATCCGGCGGCGGCGGCGGCGTGGTCGAGTATGTCGAGCGGTCCGTGGCTGAAGTAGGTATCGTACTGCGGGCGGTAGTTGGCAGCGATGGCGTTCCACAGCGCGCGGTAGTCGGTGATGTCCGTTTCGCCGTCCGTCACAATCATGATTTTGTTGAACATCATTTGCCCTGCGCCCCACAGGGCATGGGCTACTTTCACAGCTTGCCCCCGGTAGGCGGCGTCGATTTTTACGATGGCGATGTTGTGGCTTACGCCTTCAAACGGCAGGTGCAGGTCGCGCACTTCGGGCGCTAACGCCGCGCGGATGGGCGTAAGGAATATTTTTTCGATAGCTTGCGACATGTAGGCGTCTTCCTGCGGCGGGATTCCTACGACCGTGGCGGGATACACCGCGTGGCGGCGGTGGGTGATGCACGTTACGTGAAACAACGGGTAGCGGTCGTCCAGCGAATAGAAACCGGTATGGTCGCCGAACGGACCTTCAACGACCGGCGCTTCGGCGGGGTCGATATATCCTTCGATGACGAAATCGGCGTCGGCAGGCACTTCTACGGGTTGCGTCAGGCAGCGCACGAGCGCGACTTTCCTGTTCCGGAGAAATCCGGCGAGCAGGTATTCGTCCATGTTTTCGGGCATGGGCGCGGCAGCGCAAAAACTGTATACCGGGTCGCCGCCCAAGGCTACGGCTACGGGGAATACGCCGCCGCGCGCCGATGCTGCGAAGTCGCGATAGTGTTTCGCGCCTGTTTTATGCGTATGCCAGTGCATGCCGGTTGTGTTTTCCGAAAATAGCTGCATGCGGTACATGCCGGCGTTGCGGATGCCGGTGGCGGGGTCTTTCGTATGCACTATGGGCAGGGTGATGAAACGCCCGCCGTCGTGCGCCCACGTTTGCAGCACAGGCAGCTGTGAAAGGTCGGGTTTTTCCATGACTATCTCCTGACAGGTGCCGCGTTTGCCCGATACCGTAGGAAACCATTGGGACGCTTGCGCCAGCGCGGGTAACAGTTTCAGCTTGTCCCACAAGTTTTTTTTCGGAGATAGCGCTGCGGCGAACAAGGCGTCTATGCGGTCGGTGATGCCGGCATAACCGGCAACGCCCAGCGCCCGCAACATGCGCCGCTCCGACCCCATCATGTTCATCAGCACCGGAAAGGCTGTGCCTGTGTTTTCAAACAGCAACGCTTTGCCTCCGCCGGGGCTTTTGACCATGCGGTCGGCTATGTCAGCCATTTCGAGCACCGGATCTACAAACGTGCGGATACGAACCAGTTCGCCTGCTTGTTCCAGTCCGGAGATATACTCGGCGAGTGTCATTTACAGCAAATGATAGGCTACCGTTAAGCCAGCCATTACGATGGAAACCATACTCATTAGTTTAATGAGAATGTTGAGGCTCGGACCCGACGTGTCTTTAAACGGGTCGCCTACCGTGTCGCCTACCACCGTGGCTTTGTGGTTTGCCGAGCCTTTGCCGCCGAAATTACCTTCTTCTACATATTTCTTTGCATTGTCCCATGCGCCGCCGGCATTAGCCATGAAAACCGCCAGAATAAACCCTGACGACAGCCCGCCTACGAGCAGCCCCATGACGCCCGATACACCGAAAACCAAGCCGGTAACAATCGGGATGACGATTGCCAAAATAGAAGGGAAGAGCATTTCGCGTTGCGCTCCTTTGGTGGATATTTCTACGCAGCGGGCATAGTCGGGCGTGGCGTCGCCCGTGAGGATGCCTTTAATTTCGCGGAATTGCCGCCGTACTTCTTCTACCATGCTTTGGGCAGCGCGCCCTACGGCGTTCATTGTTAATCCGCAGAACAGAAAAGCCATCATCGCGCCGATGAACATGCCGACGAGCACTTTCGGATTCATAAGGGTGATTTGGAAATAGTCCATGAAGTCGGGAATCGTGGCTTTTGCTACATCCACTTCGCGTCCGTTGGCAAATTGCAGGACGTGCTGTCCGAGGCGTTCCATTCCAATCTTGATTTCTTCGATATATGAAGCCAGCAACGCCAGCGCCGTCAAGGCTGCCGACCCGATGGCAAAGCCTTTGCCTGTTGCCGCCGTGGTATTTCCGAGCGCATCGAGCGCGTCGGTGCGCTTGCGCACTTCGGGCGGCAGTTTGCTCATCTCGGCATTTCCTCCGGCGTTGTCGGCAATGGGACCGTAGGCGTCGGTTGCCAGCGTGATGCCCAGCGTTGAAAGCATCCCTACGGCGGCAATGCCGATACCGTATAAACCGAGGCTCAGGTTTTCTGCCGAAAGCATATTTTTCACGTCAAATCCGGTAGCGCAAAGGTAAGCCATGATAATTGCCGCCCCGATAGTAATGACGGGAATGGCGGTAGAAATTAATCCTGTGCCGATGCCGGAAATAATGACGGTGGCAGGACCTGTTTCGGAACTTTGGGCAATTCGTTGCGTCGGCTTATAGGTGTGCGAAGTATAATATTCCGTCGCCTGCCCGATGATAATGCCGGCTACCAGCCCGCTAATCACGGAGAACGACAGCCCCAGCCAGTTTTCCAATTTAAGTACGTATAAAATCCCGAACGTAGCCAGCGCAATGAGCAGCGAACTGACGTTAACGCCTTTGCCCAACGCGCCGAGCAACTGTTTCATGTTTGCGCCTTCTTTGGTGCGCACCAAAAAGATACCGATAATAGACAGCACGATGCCGATAGCTGCAATCAACATCGGCGCAAAAACGGCTTTCAACTGCAACGTGTCGTTCCACGCAAATGCCGTAGCGCCCAGCGCGGCGGTAGCAAGGATAGAGCCGCAGTAACTTTCATACAGGTCTGCGCCCATGCCGGCTACGTCGCCTACGTTGTCGCCTACGTTGTCGGCAATGGTGGCGGGGTTGCGCGGGTCGTCTTCGGGGATGCCTGCTTCTACTTTACCTACAAGGTCTGCGCCTACGTCGGCGGCTTTGGTGTATATACCACCGCCCACGCGGGCAAACAGCGCCTGTGTAGAAGCGCCCATGCCGAAGGTGAGCATCGTCGTGGTGATAATCATCATTTTCTGCGAAGCGGTAGCGCCTTCTACGAAATGGTTTAAAACCAAATACCATATTGAAATATCAAGCAGCCCAAGCCCCACAACCGTCAGCCCCATCACCGCGCCCGAACGGAACGCTACCCTCAGCCCGCTGTCGAGCGAGCGTTGCGCGGCGTTTGCCGTGCGTGCCGAAGCATACGTGGCTGTTTTCATACCGATAAATCCGGCAAGACCCGAAAAAAAGCCGCCGGTAAGAAAAGCAAACGGCACCCATCCGTTCTGTATGTTCAAAAACGCCAGCACGGTAAATATCGCCGCCAGCGCGACGAATACAATCGTTACAATCTTGTATTGTTGTTTCAGGTAAGCCATCGCGCCTTTGCGCACATGCAGCGCAATTTCTTTCATCGTTGCCGTGCCTTCGCTTTCCTTCATCATGTTGCGAAAGAAATACCATGCAAACAATAGCGCCGTCAACGAAGCGGCGGGGATAAACCAAAATAGTTGTTGAGTTGTCATAAAAAATAAAATTTTATTGTGAGGTGCAAAATTACAAAAAAAATATTGAGTAATACATACAAAGTTTGCCCATATCATGCGTATTTTTTAGAAAATATACTTTTCGGCAAATTTTTCCACTTGCGTACGGTCGCCGCTTGAGAAAAAGTCGAATTGGGCTTTGCGGGTCGAATGATTCAGCAAGCCGTGTTGTGCGAGCAGTTCTTTTACGCGTTGCGCTACGGCGGGCGCAGGGTCGATGAGGCACACGCGGTTGCCGGTGATGGTTTTAATGGCGGGAATCAAGAACGGATAGTGCGTGCAACCCAACACAATATGGTCAGCGCCGGCGTCGAGCATCGGGCGGAGGTATGTTTCGAGCAGCCGGTATATTTCGGGGCTGTCGGTGTTGCCGGCTTCTACGGCTTCAACCAATCCGTCGCCGGGTTGTTCGATAATCGTTACGTGCGAGGCGAAACGCGAAAGGGTTTCATGATATAACCGCCCTTTGAATGTGCCGCGCGTAGCCAATACCCCCACCACATTGCTTTTGGAATGGAGGGCGGCAGGCTTCACCGCAGGCTCCATAGCCACAAAGGGAACAGCGTACACGCTGCGCAAATGGTCAATGGCAGCTGCGGTGGCGGTATTACAAGCTACCACAATGAGTTTTGAGCGTTTCGATAAAAGAAAGTCCACCATGTAATCAGCCCGCGTAACGATTTCCGCAGGCGTTTTTGTACCATACGGACAGAACGCCGTGTCGGCATAATATACGGTATTTTCGTATGGAAGCAACTGCGTTACTTCGCGCCACACCGAAAGACCGCCAACGCCGGAATCAAAAAAACCGATGGGAGCGTCGTACATTGAAACGTGCCTTGTGCGGCGACTTAATTGGCGCGTGTCGGAAACTCTTTGGTGATGTTCAGCGCTTTTTTTACCACAGCCGTAACGTCGGTACTTTGTGCCGGATTCAAATAAAGCAGTGTACTTGTGTCGAAAATAAACGTATAGCCGTCTTGTTTCGCAATTTTTTCTACGGCTGCTTTCGCTATATTAATCACGTCCGTCATTCCTATGTTCTGCGCCTGTTGCAGTTCTTGTTGTGCACCTTGTTGGAAATCCTGAATACGCATCTGAAGCTCTTCCAATTCTTTCCTTTTGCTTTCGAGCGTAGTAGCCGACCATGTAGTTGCCTTTTGCTGATAGGTTTCATACTTCGTCTGCAATTCAAGTTGCATTGTTTTTATTTGCTCTTCCAATTCTTTGGCTAAGCCTTTCAGTTTGACTTCAGCCGAATCGTATTCAGTCATTAACGGAACAATTTCCTGTAAGTTAATGTGTCCGAATTTTAGGTTCTGGGCAAATGCCGTACCGGCAATACTTGTCATTATTACTACGAATAATAATTTAGCTAAATGTTTCATATCTATCATGATTAAATTTAATAATTTGCAAAGGTAATAAAATTTATTTGTATCCTAATTTTCCAATCACTTTATCACTGATGTCGTACTTCGGATTGAGAAATAGAATAGTCGGATTGTTCGCAGAATCAATAATAACGGCATATCCGTCTTCGTTAGCCACTTCTTTTACGGCGTTGCTTATTTTGTCTTGTATGGGTTTAAGCAATTCTTCCGTCTTTTTAGCTACCGTGCCGTCTTGCCCGAAATATTTACGCTGCAATTCTTTCACCGCTTGTTCTTTGTTGATGATTTCATCTTCGCGTTGCTTTCTCATGGCTTCGGTCATCAACACTTTGTCCGATTGGTAAGTTTTGTAAAGTTCATCTACCTTTTGCCAACCTACTTCCACTTCTTTTTCATAGCCCGTACGGAGGGTTTCCAATTGCCCTTGCGCCGTTTTGTACGAAGGGATTTTGTTCAAAATAGCTTCGGTATTAATATATCCGGCTTTTTGCGCCATGCTCACACCTGCTATTCCGCACATTAAAATAAGAGTAAATAAAAAACGTTTCATACTATATAGAATTTTAAAATTAATAATCAAATTTCTCTACTGCATAGGCATACCAAATGTAAAATGAATCTGGCTACCGCCTGCATTCGGATAATGCGGTACATTGTCGAACCCATAGCCCCAATCAATGCCGAGCGTACCCACAATGGGAAGCATCAAGCGTACGCCGACGCCCACCGACCGTTTAATGGCAAACGGATTAAATTCATCAAACGATTTCCACGCATTGCCGCCCTCGAAAAATATGTGGGCAAAAATGTTGGCTTGCGCTTCCATAATTATAGGATGCCGCAGTTCTATGGTGAATTTATCGTATATATGCCCTGCATACGCATTTTGATCCATTGGCGTAATGGACGAGTTCGCATATCCGCGTAACGCAATGTTATCTTGTCCGTAACGGTTGAATCCGCTCATGCCGTCGCCGCCGAGCAGGAAACCCTCAAACGGAGAGTATCCCCATTCGGAGTTGTACATGCCCAGAAAGCCGAAATGCGCGGCAGTCATCAGCACAAAATTGCCGACAAGCTTGGTATATACTGCGCTTTTGAATGTCCATTTGTGGTATTCAATCCAGCGGTAGTGTTCGCTGTCGTTAGAATAATCTATGTTTGGATTGAGTAACGAATAGGGCGGTGTAATTTGCAACCCAAGCGAAAAGTCAGAACCGCGGCGGGGGTAAATAGGCTGGTCAACCGAATTACGCCCCAGCGTAAAGTTCAGGTTGAAGTTGTTTGACCTTCCGTCTTTGAAAATGAAATAATACTGCCAGTTGTTCAGCACATAATGTTGCAGCGAAATACCTGTATAGAGCGTAAAATAAGAATCGGGCACTTTCAACCGCCTGCCGATGCCTGCCGACAAGCCGAACGTTTCCAACGATTGGGTAACGCTACGGTAGTAGTAACCATCGGTTTCGCGGGTATAGAAAGCGGATACCGAGAGCGACGTTGGTTTTTTACCGCCGAGCCACGGCTCTACAAAACTGAGCGAAGTAGCCGTATAGTATGAACCGTTGGTCTGGAAACGCAATGCCATAGATTGTCCGTCGCCGGCAGGTATCGGACGCCACGCATTTTTCTTAAACATCCGCCCTATCGAAAAGTTGGAAAAGCGTAACCCGATTGTAGCAATAAAAGTATTGCCGCCGTAGCCGCCCGAAAGTTCCACTTGGTCGCTTGATTTTTCTGTTACGTTGTATGATACGTCCGCTGTGCCATCGGAGTTTGGCGAAACTTTATACCCATCTGTCATTAATTTTTCCGCATCGTAGTTTTGTGATTGTGCGAGTTCGCGTAGCGAACGTTCAAGCTCGCTCATGTTGAATAAATAACCCGGACGCGTCCACAACTCACGGCGGATGACGTGTTCGTTTGTTTTGTCGTTTCCTGTAATATTAATGCGGTTAAAAGTAGCCTGCTCTCCTTCCATGATGCGTATTTCCACATCAACGGAGTCGCCGACGATATTCACTTCCACCGGTTGTATCCGAAAGTACAGATAACCTTGATCCATATATTGCCTGCTTACGGAAGTCTGGTCTTGCGACAACATTTTGTTCATTGCCACTACATCATACACTTCACCTTTTTTAATACCCAAAATAGTATTCAACGCATCCACTGAAATAATGGAATTGCCGACCCATGTGATATTGCGGAAATAATAGCGTTGTCCTTCGTCTATGCGGATTTTGATGCCGAGTTTTGAATCGCTGACGTAATATACGGAATCGAATACAATGGTAGCGTCGCGGTATCCTTTTTCGTTGTAAGCGCTTATCAGGTTTTCTTTGTCTTTCGGATATTCTTCTTTGTTGAATTTTTTACTGCTGAACAAATTCCATAAACGTTTATCTTTTGTTTTCTTCATAGCCTTTCGCAACTTGCGGTCTTTGACGTGCTTGTTGCCTTCAAACTCAATTTTTTTGATTTTTATTTTTTCGTGTTTTTTGATGTCAAAAATAATCTTCACGGCGTTAGGCACTACCGTATCGTTTTCCAACATCACATTGACTTCGGCTTTTCGATAGCCTTTTTCGTCATAATAAGATTTAATGGCGTCCACCGACACTTTGACAAGGTAATCGCTCAGTTCGCTGCCGCGGCGGATGCGTAGTTTGTCGTTCAAATCTTCGCGTTCGCCTTTTTTTGCGCCTTTAAACGTTCCCGACGACACGCGGGGAAGTTCCGAAAGCTGAATGTTAAGGTAAATTTTATCGCCGTCAATTTTCGTGGCAGACAGCGCTATATCGGAAAAATAGCGTCGCGCCCACAGTTTTTTTAAAGCAAACGAAAGGTCTTCATTCGGAATCATGATCGTGTCGCCTTTCACTATCCCTATAAATGAAAGTATTTGTTCGGGATTGAGGTATTTGATGCCGGAAACCGTAATGTCGGCAACTACAAATTGCTTCGGCTTGGCAGGGTCGAACGTGATATTAACCATCCCCGAATCAGCAATCTCTTGCGCCGAAAGAGGTGTACTCACAGCCGTAAGCGCTGACGTGAATAAAAGACAGATAATATATGTCGGATTAAACTTAAACAAGTTCATGTACTAATATAAATTACAAAGGTAGAAAAAAAATATCATATTTTAAGGATTTTTTATTTGTTCGCCGGTTTGCCCGAATCTCCGTTCGCGACTATTATACTCATTTAGAGCTTCTAAAAAATGTTTCTCGCGGAAATCAGGCCATAAAATATCGGTAAAATAAAATTCACTGTAAGCTGTTTGCCACAGGAGAAAGTTGCTAATCCGCTGTTCGCCGCCCGTGCGGATAAGCAATTCGGGCGAAGGAACTCCGGCAGTAGTAAGATACTGCTCAAAAACCTCAGCCGTAATAGGTTGCCGCTCGTTTTCCTGCGTAGCAGCGTAGCGTGCAGCGGCTTGCAGAATATCCCATCGCCCGCTGTAGCTGAGGGCAAGAATGACCACCAACCCGCTGTTGTTGGCAGTGCTTTCCGTACATTCATACAATTTTTCACGGACGTTAGCCGGCAATTTTGCCGTATTCCCGATGAATCGGAGTTGTACATTATTTTTGTGCAGTTCGGGTGTTTCCTTATAAATGGCTTCGACCAAAAGATTCATCAGTGCGTCAATTTCTTCCTGCGGACGTTTCCAGTTTTCTTCCGAAAAGGTATAGAGCGTAAGGTATTGCACACCTGTTTTTCCGGCAGTGGTAATGGCTGCCCGCACGGCTTCCAACGCATTGCGGTGTCCGAAAATGCGCTTGAAGCCTTTGCGTTGCGCCCAACGTCCGTTGCCGTCCATAATAATAGCGATGTGGCGGGGTACTGTCATCTTTGTAAGTTAAGTATCATTGTTTTGTCTTATTCTTATCTTTGTCTTGTTTTTTATCCTTGTCTTGTTTTTTGTCTTTTACATCTCTCTCACCGGACCCAGAGCCTTTATAATAACGTGTGGAAGGCGTATGTTGGTAATGAGCAGGGCATGGGCGTTTTATTTGTAAAAGGTAGGATAATGAAAGCCCTATCGTACCTATCCAATCGTTGTTAATCACGGGTGAATGTTCGGTGTTTACGCCGTTATAGAAATCTGTTTTGTCGGTAAACGAGATGCGGTGTACCCATTCCGCGCCCAACGTGAATCGTTTTGCTATACACCATTTTATTCCGATACCTATAGGAACATCAAATATCCACAGCGATTCGTTGGGCTTTTCTACTTTAGACATCGACGTATGTACATCAGGGAACAAGTACGTTGCACCGACACCCAACATCAGCAACGGCGTGAAACGTTTTTTCTTTCGGAGGTCAACGGCGTCGTAAGGCATGAAATTAAACTCCGCCATGGCTTCAAGAGTTATCCACGGACGTTGGAAGCGCCAGTTGTTGCCCCACGGATCGGGTGGAAACCCTTCCATATCGTACGCATTGCCTTGGACGTGTCCTAACAGTACATTGCCGCGTATCGAAAAATAGTCAGCCATGCGTTGGCGCGCCATAATGCCGCCGAAAAACAACGGCTTGTATAGCGGCGTATGGTTAGGATTGAAATCGCCTGTATAATAAGAAGCTCCTGCTGTAATCCCTATTTCGAATTTAGCAATGTTATTAAAACAGTCTAATGACGGTTTTTCTTGCGTATTCTTCTGTTCTTGTGCACACAACGAACTTACTGCTAAAAGCAGGACACATAATACAACGATATGTTTCAGTCGGTTTTTCATTATTCTTAGATGTTAAATTATATAAAAAGTTTAAAGAGGCGTATTTCTTTTGTCGGAACCCCACAATAATTTTTCGTGAAGCGTAGTGAAAAAACTATTTTGGTGCAATCGGATAATTTTAGCTTTAAAATCAGCTTTGCGGATATGCACCACCGTACCCGATGGCACATCATACATCCGTGTGTCAAGGCTGACGACCGCACCGCCTTTGCGTGTGATTACCTGCACGTTCACTTCGGAATCGTCGGCAATAACCAGCGGACGGATGTTGAGGTTGTGCGACGCAATCGGGGTAATAAGAATGCTTTGCGAGTCGGGTGATACAATAGGACCGCCCGCGCTCATTGAATACGCGGTAGAGCCTGTGGGAGTAGCAACCAGCAATCCGTCAGCCCAATAGTCGGGCAATGTTTCTTTGTTGATGGTGAGCCGTAGGGAAATCATAGATGGATAACGCCGTTGAATACCCACATCATTCAGAGTATAAGGCGAATCATCGGTAGGCAAAAACTTGCCCGATACGTGCAATAATAAGCGTTCTTCTATGCGGTAATCGTTATTGAGCAAAGCATCCACCGCATTTCCCGCATCGCTGAGCGGTACGGACGATAAAAATCCCAACCGTCCGGTATTGATGCCTAACACCGGCGTGTCCGAATTTCCTGCAAGACATACGCTGTCGAGTAACGTTCCGTCGCCGCCGAGACTCATCAGGCAATATATGTTGTCAGGCAATTTGGTAAACGTGTCGTAAGGAACGGTCGTGTCCGGCAGACAGTCGGCAAACGATTTGTGGACGTACACATGGATGCCACGTTGATGCAATAATTGTAGTAAAATTAATGTATCATTCAAGTAATCAATATGTATCCGTCTTCCGTATAGTGCTACATGCCTCATAAATCGTATATATTGTTCAAAATTTTTAGCGAAGATATGACATTTTCTTGATTAAATAATGTATTTTTGCAACAAAAATGACACGGCTAAGTGTAAATATTAATAAAGTGGCTACATTGCGGAATGCCCGCGGCGGAAATATTCCCAATGTAGTACAGGTCGCTATTGATTGCGAAAAATTTGGCGCACAGGGAATTACAGTGCATCCACGTCCCGACGGACGGCATATTCGCTATGAAGATGTGGCGGCATTACGCCGTGTGGTGGCTACTGAATTTAATATTGAAGGAAATCCCGAACCCAGTTTTGTGGATTTAACGCTGAAAGTGCAACCTGAGCAAGTAACGCTTGTGCCCGACACGCACGACGCGCTGACGTCCAATGCGGGATGGGATACGAAGAAACACGCTGCTTTCTTGCGCGATATTACGCAAACATTTAAACGCAAGGGTATTCGCGTGTCAATTTTTGTAGATGCCTTGCCGGACATGGTGCGGGGCGCAGCAGAAGCAGGGGCTGACAGGGTGGAATTATACACCGAACCCTACGCCGCACAATATGCCCGACAGCGCGAAACTGCCGTAGCGCCTTTTGTAGCAGCCGCTTTAACAGCCGCCGAATGTGGCTTAGGATTGAATGCCGGACACGACTTGAACCTCAGTAACTTGCATTATTTTCGCACGGAGGTGTCGGGGTTGCTCGAAGTGTCTATCGGGCATGCGCTGATTAGCGACGCCTTGTATTTTGGATTGGAAGAAACTATAAAAAAATATGTAAAGGAATTGGAAATATGAAATTATTAAAGCCTCTTTATTTAATAGGTATGCTTACCTGTTCGTCGGCATTTGCGCAACAATTACCGCAAGGCGTGGTAGTGTATGCCTTGCCTTCTACTTCGGTACAACTGCAGGTAGAAGCTGTCTGCGAAGTGTTTACGGCAGGACCTTATGCAAAATTCGCCCCGAAATACCTCGGTATCGAAGCGCAAGCAGAGAACAAGGACATCTACAGTTTAAAAAGCGTCAATGTTGTTCCTTTTGTGGAAGCCGACGCTTCGCAAACTTATACGGCGGCGTTGAAAGACGGTAAATCATCTGCAAATTTTCTGGCTGTAACGGCTGTCGGATTGGTTGCGCTGTTTGAAAACAATGCGTCTGTTCCCATACCGTGGCGTTTTGCCAGCAACGTGCGCGAAGCAGGTTTCGACAACCGCGGCTATGTGTCGAATTTGGCTACCACCACCACTACTTTTTATAAAACGGTAAAAACCGATACCGGGTTTGAACGTGTACCTGTACAGCAAAGCCAAGTAGTGGAAAAAAGCGTGGAACGCCGCGCCGAAGAAACCGCCAACATGATTTACAGTTTGCGGAAAAAACGCATTGATTTACTAACCGGCGACGTGGACAACCTCCCTGCGGGCGATGCCATGCGTGCTGTACTCGAAGAAATTACGCGGCTTGAAGACGCCTACGTCAGTTTGTTTACAGGGAAATCATCGTTTGACGTACAGACTATGACGTTTGACGTAACGCCCAATGCTTTGCAACCGAAACAACTGTACATCGCTTTCCGGTTTTCGGACACGCAAGGATTGTTGTCGCCTGCCAACCTTGCAGGACGTCCTATAATGCTTGAACTCACGCCTGAAAAGGAAGTGAGCGCCATGCCTTCCAACGCTTCCGACGTAGATAAGAAAGGTACGCGCATACACTATCGTATTCCCGCTGTGGTACAAGCACGCGTACTCGACGGACAAACCACGTTGTGGCAAACACGGTTTCCTGTTTACCAGTTGGGCAGCATAATGACTGTTCCGATAAATATGGCTCGATAGATTCTTTGCGAAGCTATTACTTCTTCAGCTCCTGCGGATTTTTCGCCCATTCCTGCAAAAACTGTTCCCATGGAGTTGTTTTGTACAGTTCCTTGTTAATGAATACAAGGATAGGGAGCAAGTTGTCAGGTGTTTGGTATCCGGGAACTACGGTGATTAAGTTTTTGGTTTCATCTAAATACGCAATACTCGGATAGCTCATCTTTCCGTTCAGTATGGCTATTGCCAACTCGTGCGAACGCCCGCTCGCATTGGCGCTGTATGTGTGTGCGCCAAAAGTTACAGGTTGTTTTCCTTCCGCATCAAGTTTCACTGCGTAAAAATACGTGTTCAGATACGACGCAATTTCTGTAGTAGAAAAAGTGTTAGCATCCATTCGTTTACACCATCCGCACCAGTCGGTATATACATCAATCAGGAATTTGCGGGGCGCTTTTTCGTTCAGTTTTTCCGCTTCCTCAATAGTCAGCCATTTTACACCGTTGGTTGCCGCAGGCTCGGCTGCCGTTACTTTTTGTGTGGAGAAGCATCCTGCACACACTGTTAATAAGGATATAATAAGAGTTCGCATAACAAAAAAATTAGACGATTAAGCTACAAAGTTACGAAAAAAAATAAATATATGCGGTTTTTAATGCAATTTTACGCCAATGAGGTGGGTAAATTCTTCTCGCGTACGCGGGTCTTTCATAAAAACACCGGTGAATGCCGAAGTGGTAGCCACAGAATTTTGTTTCTGTACGCCGCGCATCTGCATGCACGTATGCGCCGCTTCAACCACTACCGCTACGCCCAACGGATTAAGGGTTTGCTGAATACAATCGCGGATTTGCACGGTGAGGCGTTCCTGCACTTGCAGGCGGCGCGCATACGCTTCCACCACACGTGCAATTTTACTCAGTCCGGTAATATACCCATTCGGAATGTACGCTACATGCGCCTTTCCGTAGAACGGCAATAAATGGTGTTCGCACATCGAATACAATTCAATATCTTTTACCAATACCATTTGTTGATATTCTTCTTTAAAAATAGCTGATTTTAGCACGGCACAAGGGTCGGTGTGGTAGCCTTGCGTAAAAAATTGCATGGATTTGGCTACGCGCTCAGGGGTTTTCACGAGCCCTTCGCGGTTGACGTCTTCGCCCAGCAATTCCAGAACGGCTTTATAATGTTGCATTAAAGCCGAAGTGGTGGCGTTGTCATAATTTTCATCTTTGGTGTACATAAAAAATATGCTTAAATTTACGGCAAGTTACGAATAAATATTGTGATTGCCTTATGAATTTTCTTATTACTGCTGCTACTCGCGAAGAACTTGCTATCGCCCAAGAGCTTGCACCGCACCGTACACCCGACGTGTGGACGTGCGCCATAACCGGCATCGGCATTGCCGCTACGGTGTATCATACCCTTAAACTCCTGCAAACCGGCAGCTACGACGCGGCGATTAATATAGGTATAGCCGGAAGTTTCACCGAACGTTTGCTTGTGGGTAGCGTATGTTGCGTGTCCAAAGAATATTTCGGCGATTGCGGAATCCAGACGCCGCAAGGCTTTCATACGTTGTTTGACGAACATCTGGTAGACCGCAACGCTTTTCCGTTCGTGGACGAGGCGCTGCATGCTCCCACCCTGCGGCAACCTGTATTCGACGCGGATATTCCGAAAGCGGTAGGTGTTACGGTACATACCGTAAGCGGCGAACAACCACGCATTGCCGGCTTGCGCGCACGTTTTTCGCCCGACATTGAAACAATGGAAAGCGCCGCTTTTTTCTATGTATGCCTGCAAGAAAAAATTCCGTTTATTGCCTTGCGAGCGGTGTCGAACAAGGTTGCGCCGCGCGACCGCTCAACATGGGATATACCGCTGGCATTGAATAATCTTGCCGAAGCGTTGAAGACTATGAAGTAGCCCCTACGAAGGGGCTGCAATTGCGGTACACAATTATCGTAACCGCATTGTAACAATATTTTTCTCATTTTGTAATATCCATGCGCTTACTTTGCATCGAATTTTAATTGAAATTCTATGGATAAAAGGACAAAACAGAAAGCCGCATTTATCATTTTTCGCATACTGAGTTTGTGCGTCGTTGGAATTTTGTTGTGGATTCTGGGATTTATTGTTTACAACGGTATTGGCGTTATCAACTGGGAATTTCTGACTACTGCGCCGACTGAAGGAATGACTGCCGGCGGAATTTTTCCGGCTATCGTCGGAACGCTTTGTTTGGTTGTCGGGAGCATTGTCTTTGCGTTTCCCATCGGTCTTATGTCGGGCATTTACATTAGTGAATATGCCGGCAACGGTTGGATGGTAAAATTCATCCGTATTATGACCAATAATTTGGGAAGTATTCCGTCCATTGTATTCGGATTGTTCGGCATGGCTTTATTTGTGAATACCTTGGGATTCGGCGATTCCATTATTGCCGGTTCGTTTACGCTCGGATTATTGATATTGCCGCTAATTATCCGCACGACCGAAGAAGCGTTGAATGTCATTCCCAATTCATACCGCACCGGCAGTCTGGCTTTGGGCGCGAGCAAATTGCAGACTATTCTCCGTGTAACCCTACCGATAGCATTTCCAAATATTATCACCGGTTTAATTCTTGCCATCGGGAGGGTGTCGGGCGAAACAGCGCCGATATTATTTACCGTAGCCGCCTATTTTCTGCCGAAATTACCGGCGGACATTTTCGACCAAGTCATGGCATTGCCTTATCATTTATATGTGATTGCCACCAGCGGCACTGATATTGAAGCCTCGCGCCCGATAGCTTACGGCACGGCGTTGGTGCTTATCGCTATTGTCCTTTTGATGAATCTGCTTGCCGCAACATTAAGAAGATATTTTGGAAAAAAAGTAAAAACAAATTGAGTATGATTGAAACAAAGAACATTGATTTCTATTACGGCAATTTTCATGCGCTGAAAAATATCAGTATGAAAATGGATGCGAATACGGTAACGGCATTTATCGGTCCTTCGGGTTGCGGAAAATCCACTTTCCTGCGGCTTTTCAACCGTATGAACGACCTGATTGACAATACGCACCTGACAGGTGAATGTTTGATTAACGAACAAAATATATATCAGAAATCCGTTCAGGTAGACGAATTGCGGAAAAATGTAGGCATGGTGTTTCAAAAGCCCAATCCGTTTCCCAAATCAATTTTCGAAAACGTGGCATACGGATTGCGGGTGAACGATATTCGCAAAAAAACGTTTATTGCCCAGCAGGTTGAAGAGTCGCTAAAAGCCGCCGCGCTTTGGGGCGAAGTCAAGGATAAACTGAAAAAATCGGCTTTGGAACTTTCAGGAGGGCAACAGCAGCGCCTTTGTATTGCCCGCGCCTTAGCCATTTCGCCTTCTATTCTTTTGATGGACGAGCCGGCTTCGGCGCTTGACCCTATTTCGACCTCCAAAATCGAAGAATTGATTTATTCCCTAAAAAAGACATACACGATTATTATTGTAACGCATAATATGCAGCAAGCCGCCCGCGTCAGCGATAAAACAGGCTTTTTTATGCTCGGAGAACTGGTTGAATTTAACGATACAAAAACAGTGTTCTTAAACCCTAAAAAGGTAGAAACCCAGAATTATATCACCGGACGATTCGGATAAAACGATACACGTAATACTTATATAATATGAAACATAAAGAAAACGAATTACAGGCGCTGAAAGAAGATGTAACCCAAATGTGGAAACTGGTGTTATCTCAATTGGAAAAAGCCCAACAGGCATTTTTGTATCAAGATGCGAAAATGGCTGAAGAAATAGTTGGGCGCGAAAAACGAGTGGACGCTTTTGAGCTAAAAATCGACTGCGACTGCGAAAATTACATCGCGCTGTACAACCCTGTTGCCATTGATTTGCGGTTGGTGCTTTCATTAATCAAAATAAGCAATACGCTCGAACGCATCGGCGATTTCTGCGAGGGCATAGCCTACCACGTCTTTGACAAAGATTGCCCTACGTTGGAACGGAAAATTGTAGAGGAATTGCAAATCGAAAGCCTGTTCGACATACTGGTTTCCATGCTGGCAGACAGTTTCGTAGCCTTAGTGTCCGAAAATACGGACACGTCGGAGAAAATTTTATCCAAAGAACGCGATGTGGACGCTATTTACCGCAACGCCATTGATGTGTTGGACAATTATCTGCATCAAAACCCTGCCGCTATCCGTTGCGGATTGAAAACCGTACTATTTATCCGAAAGCTGAAACGCATCGGCGACCATTGCGCAAACCTTGTAGAAGAGATTGTTTTTTACATTGATGCAAAAGTATTGAAGCACGGAAATATATGAGCCGTTTTTATGGAAACGGCAACAGGTAGTCAAAAAAAACAACTATCTTTGTACTTTAAAAAAACAATTGCGTCATGCCACACAAGATTCTCATCGTTGACGACGAACCCATTATCTGCGAGGTTCTCGAATTTAACCTTGCCAACGAAGGCTACGAAATAACCTGTACCCATTCGGCGGAAGAAGCGTTGAAAAAACTCTCGCCCAACCATTCGCTCATCCTCTTGGATGTGATGATGGGCGGCATGTCGGGCTATAAAATGGCAGAAACATTGAGGCTGAAAAAGAACCCGATTCCCATTATCTTCCTCACCGCAAAAGATACCGAAAACGACATGCTGACCGGATTTTCGGTGGGCGGCGACGACTATATTTCAAAACCTTTTTCGATAAAAGAAGTGCTTGCCCGCGTGAAAGCCGTATTGAAAAGGTCGGATTTGAAAAACGAAAAAAACGACCGGAAACTTATATTCGACGACCTGATTATCGACCTCGAACTGAAAGAGCTGTCCGTCGGAAACGAAAAAGTACAGCTGACGAAAACCGAATTTGAACTGATTGTGCTGTTGGCGAAAAACCCCGAACGGATATACTCGCGGGAAGAAATCATCGAACACATCTGGAAAGAAACGCCGTATATCACCGAGCGGACGGTGGATGTACACATCACGCGTTTGCGCAAAAAATTAGGCAGACGGTCGGCGGTTATATCCAACCGCGCCGGCTTCGGCTACCGCTTTAACACGTCCGAAGTATGAAAATAAATTACAAACAAAAACTTTCCCTGTGCTTCGTCGTTATCTTTTCGCTGTTTACAGCCGGCGTGGTGCTGTTCGAACAATCGCGCGAAAGAGAACATAAAACGGAGGCGCTCGAAGAAAAATTAGACGCATACGTACACATCGTCCATGCCGCATTGCAGCGGCGGAGCGATTACCAACCGGCGTTAGACAGCTTGGCGGCGCTCTTTCCGCCCCACATCCGCCTGTCGCTGATAGCGGCTGACGGATTGGTCGTGTACGACAACGTGATTGCCGAATTTACCCACATGGAAAACCACGCGCAACGCCCCGAAATTGTCCACGCGCACAGCAAGGGGCACGGCGCCGACATACGCATATCGTCGTCCAACGACCGCGAATATTTGTACTACGCCAAGCGGTTCGACCGCTACTACATCCGCGTCGCGCTGCCGTACGACGTCCAAGTCCGCCATTTCCTGAAATCGGGCAACCTGTTTCTCTACTACATCGTCGCGCTTTTCGTATTGATGCTGCTGCTGATTAACTACGTGGCAAGCCGTTTCGGAAAATCCATCCGGCAGCTCCGCGACTTCGCCCTGCACATGGAAAACGAAAAACAGAAAAAACGGACGGAACACTCGCCGCCCCTCCCCCACGCCCAATTCCCCAATGACGAACTGGGCGAAATAGGCGCAAAAATTGCCGAAAACTTCCGTAAACTGAAAGAAGGCGAAACGGCTATTGCCCTCGAACAGGAAAAAACACGGATGCTGAAACACGAATTGACCGGCAACATCACGCACGAACTCCGTACGCCGGTAGCCGGCATTCGCGGATGCCTCGAAACCGTGTTGGAACACCCGCTCACGCCCGAAAAGGAACGGTACTTTATCGAAAGCGCCTACAACCAAACCCTCGTCTTGTCGGAACTCATCCAAGACATGGGCTTGATTACAAAAATGGAAGATGCCTCGCACTCGTTCCACGTAGAGCCGGTAGGCATCTGCGCCCTGCTTGAAAATTTAAGGAACGACCTGCACGCGCCCCTGCACGAAAAAAACATACGGATGGAATGGAACATTCCCGACGACCTGACCGTCAAAGGAAACAAAAACCTGCTGTACTCCATTTTCCGAAACCTGACCGACAACGCCATCCGCTACGCCGGCAGCGACGTCGTAATCCGAATCGACAAATACAAGGACGACGACGGATTCTACCACTTTTCATTCAGCGATACCGGCGTAGGCATCCCCGACGAATACCACTTGAACCGCCTCTTCGAACGCTTCTACCGAATCAACGAAGGGCGCACGCGCGACACCGGCGGCTCAGGGCTGGGGCTGTCTATCGTAAAAAACGCCGTAGCCTTCCACAAAGGCACAATCATTGTAAAAAACCGCCACGGCGGAGGACTGGAATTTCTGTTCAGTTTGCCGAAGTGATGGGTGAAGGGTAAGGACGATAAACGGTCTCCCCCCCTCGTCATTCCGAACTTGTCGAAGAATCTGCTGTATATAGAGACTGCGGTGTGGTGGGCATATCCCTCCACTCCGCTGCGGTTGAAATGACGGCGCAAGGTAGATACTACACGCCAATAAGGGTGTTCATTATATTTTATAAAGTAGTATTTTTTACACATTTTAGCCATTTTTTCAATTATTATTTTTACCTTTGCATATAATAACTTATAACAATATGCTGAGTTAAGTAATTAAAAGAACAAACCATTATTAATAAAAATTTATGGCATTTATAGATGTACTCAAATATGATGGTCCAAACAATGTATTAGTTTGGAAATGGCGACCGAAAAATGACGGAAAACGTCAAGAAGAACTGCGTTTAGGAACGCAACTTATTGTAAATCAATCGCAACAAGCGGTGTTTGTGGAAGACGGGCAGATAGCTGATGTCTTTGAAACGGGCAGCCATACTCTTACTGCTGCCAACCTGCCTATCTTGACAAACATTATTGGACTTGCTTTTGGCGGACAAAGTCCATTTAAAGCCGAAGTGTATTTTATCAATAAGGCAATTTCGATGGATACAAAATTTGGCTTGATACCTTTCAATATGATTGAGCCGAATTTCAGAGTGCCAATTCCAATAACTTCTCGTGGCAGTTTTGCGGTAAAAATTGCAGATGCAAGAATTTTTCTCAATAAAATACTTGGGACAGTTCCCGACTTTGAGGCAGACAAACTCAAACACTATTTTCGTGGGGTTATTACTGAAAATGTGAAAACAGCAATTACCAAAATAGCACGAGAGCAAAAAATCAGTCCATTGGAGTTGGAAGCCATTGTGGTGGATATTTCAGAGGCGGTAAAAGGCATTATTTCAAACACTTTTGCACAATATGGAATACATTTGGAATTATTTAATATAGAAGGGATTCCAATTATTGACGAAGATGAACGAGTAAAGAAGATTGTGGAAGATTACCAACGTCTAATGTCGCAGGATATGGAAGAGAGAATGCGGTTGAAACGGCGCGCCGAAAATTTGGATATGTACAAAATAGAACGCTCTTTTGATACTACCGAAGCAGCAGCAGGAGGCATTGGCGGAGGCGATGGAATATTAGGTACTATGGTTGGTTTGGGCATGGTACAGCCATTGGGTAATGCTATCGGCGGTATGATGAATAATATTACACCAAATGTGCAACAATCTATTGCTACAAGCAAAGACGAAATTATCAAATTGCTGAAAGAATTAGGCGAACTCAAAGCAGCAGGTATTTTGACTGAAGAAGAATTTGCAGAAAAGAAAAAAGAATTATTATCTAAAATTTAAACAATAAATAGTATGAATTGCCCTAAATGTAAAAATCCGATAGAAGATAACGCTACTATTTGTGAGTGGTGCGGGGCAACGATTATAAATACAGATAATAAACCTATTGAAAATAAAATAAACAGTTTCGATGATGAATTACTTTCTTTATTGAAAAAAGGTAAAAAATTAGCGGCGGTTGAATTTTATAGAAAAGTTTCAGGAGAAAAATCAAGTATAAGTTATCAATATATTGACCGGTTGGATTTTTTTAGAACTCATCAATATGCAACAGAAGACCAATGGAATAAAGAGGTTGAAAAAAAACAGCGCACTAACGCAGGATGCCTTACTGTCTTATTTATAATAGGTTTAGTTCTTACTTGCTTAGGTTGTTATATGTCTTTTAGTTTTGATGTTACTAAAAGTGCAACCACGATTATGATGATACCTATCGGTTTGTTTTTCATAATCATATATATTATTTTTATCATAGGCAATAAAAAACATAAGAAATAAAAAAATAATCCGATGAATTGTCCTAAATGTAAAAATCCGATAGAAGATAACGCTACTGTTTGTGAGTGGTGCGGAGCAACGATTGTAAATAACATAACTCCTCAATTTCATCCTTTCATAGTCGAAAAATCTTTCATAATGATTATTGAAGGTGTTTTTTCAATTGTCGGTAGAGGTACGATTGTTATAGGTTGTATAGAAAAAGGCATTGTAAGAATTGGCGATGAATTGAATATTATTGCAAATAATACAGTTCTTCATAAAACAAAATGTATTGGTATTGAAAAGTTTCGTAAACAATTAAAATCAGCAGAAGCAGGCAATAATGTGGGAATACTATTACAAGAGGTGAGTAAAAAAGATATTGCCATCGGGATGATTGTTACTAATTAAATAAAATAAATTATGAACTGTTCTAAATGTAAAAATCCGATAGGAGAAAACGCTACTGTCTGTGGATGGTGCGGGGAAGTATTATATACAAAAAATGTCGTATATAATACAAAATTAGAAGTGAAAACAAGTTTTAATCCTTTGAACTATTTGTTTTTGTTTTGTTCCCCTGTCGTAGAAATTAACGGAGAAAAACACCGTTCGTCGTGGGGTACTCAAACGTTTAATTTACCGGAAGGCGAATATAATATAACTATTTATATACCGTATTTATCTTGGAAACGTTGTGGAGAAAACTCAATAACAGTAAATGTAGTAGCGGGAAAAACTACAAAAATTTCTTTTCGCGCCCCACATACCGTTTTTTCAAAAGGTAGTATAAAAGTGTTGTAAAATGGCTTAATGGGCAAAAATTAGAAGTAAAAACAAGTTTTAACCCTTTGATTAATTTATTTTTGTTTTGCTCCCCTATTATAGAAGTTAACGGATAAAAACGCGCGCTACCTCGTCAAGATTTTAATCGCCAATTCGCGGAGCAGTTCGCCATGGTCGGCAGCGCCGTTGTTCCATCCTTTGCTGCGCATGTCGTATTCGCGAAGCAACGCCATTATTTCTACCGTTTTTGCCTGCGGATAGTTGCGCGCGGCTTGCTCGTAGTCGCGCATAAAGAAAGGGTTGACGCCCAATATCGCCGCCTGTTCGTTGGGCGAGAATGCGCCTTTCCGGTTCAGAAGGTGCAGCTTCAGTACTTTCACAAAGTGCGAATACAGGGTACTCATCGTTACCACCAACGGATTGCTGTTGGGGTCTTTGGCAAAGTGCTGCACAATGCGGAATGTTTTCGCGCTGTCGCGCATCGTAAGCGCTTTGGAAAGTTCAAATCCGTTGTATTCCCTGCTGATGCCTATGTTTTCTTCAATATGGGCAAGGGTAATTCGCTTGCTGTTTTCGGGCAGCAGGGTAAATAGCTTGTCAATTTCGTGGGCTATTTTCGACAGGTCGATGCCCAAATGTTCTACCAATATGGTTTCGGCAGCAGGCTCAATGGTGCATTGCTTCGCTTTCAAATACGACGATACCCATCCGGCTACTTCGTTTTCATACAGCGATACGGTTTCGAGCACTTCGCCGTTTTTTACCGCCGCTTTGTACAGCCCTCGGCGTTTGTCCGCTGTTTTTCCTTTGAGGCAAAGCGCCAGAATCGTGGCAGGCATCGGCGCTTTGACATAGACTTCCAACTCTTCAATGTCTTTCATCTGCTGGGCTTCGCGCACGACAATCACTTGGTGTGCGCCCATCATCGGAAAGCGGCGGGCGGTTTCAATAAGCTGCACGGCGGTAATATCTTTGCCGTACAGTATCAACTGGTTGAAGCTGCGTTCCGTTTCCGTCAGGATGTGCGCCGCCATGTAGTCGCTGATTTGGTCGATAAAATACGGCTCATCGCCCATAAGCAGATATACCGGACGGTAAATTTTCTTTTGCAAATCGCCCAATATGCGTTCCGTATTGGCTATTACGTCTTTTGTTCGGAGTTTCGCCATCGTGTAGTGCTGCTATTCATTGTTTATAATTCCGGTGTAGGTGTGCGGGGTCAGCGCCGTCAGTTCTTTTTTCACGGCGTCGTCCACGTGCAGCTCGTCCACAAATTGGCGGATGCTTTCCTGCGTAATGCGGTCGTTGGTGCGCGTGAGCGCCTTTAGCGTTTCGTAAGGGTTCGGATAGCCTTCGCGGCGCAAAATGGTTTGAATGCCTTCAGCCACCACCGCCCAGTTGTTGTTGAGGTCGTTGTCGATAGCAGCGCGGTTTACAATGAGTTTCGCCATGCCTTTTTGTATGGATTTTAACGCGATGAGGCTATGCGCCAACGGTACGCCTATATTGCGCAGTACCGTAGAATCCGTAAGGTCGCGCTGCAAGCGCGACACCGGCAGTTTAGCCGAAAAATGCTCATACAGCGCATTGGCTATACCGATGTTTCCTTCCGCATTTTCAAAATCAATGGGGTTCACCTTGTGCGGCATCGCCGACGAGCCTACTTCGCCCGCTTTGATTTGTTGTTTAAAATATTCCATTGAAATGTACGTCCACATGTCGCGGCAGAAATCAAGCAAAATGGTGTTGATGCGTTTCAGTCCGTCGAACAGGGCGGCAAGGTGGTCGTAGTGTTCAATTTGCGTAGTGTAGTGTGCGCGTGTCAGGTGCAGGGCGTCGTGCACAAATTTGTCGGCAAAAGCGTTCCAGTCTATCGCCGGATAAGCCGCGGCGTGTGCATTGAAATTGCCTGTAGCTCCACCAAATTTGGCAGAATAAGGCACTTGCTGCACCAGCGCCGTTTGTTGCGCAATACGTTCTACGAATACCCTGATTTCCTTGCCCAACCGCGTAGGCGAAGCCGGCTGTCCGTGCGTATGCGCCAGCATGGCAATGGACGACCATTCGCGAGCCGCTGTGCGCAATACTTCTACAAGGCGTTCCAATGCCGGAAAATAGACGGCTTCCAACGCATCTTTCAGGCTGCGCGGCACGGCGGTGTTGTTCACATCCTGCGAGGTCAGCCCGAAATGGATAAATTCACGGTAAGCCTGCCAACCTTGTGCATCGAAGAACGTTTTGATGAAATATTCTACCGCTTTTACATCGTGGTTCGTGGTGCGTTCAATATCTTTTATTTCGGCAGCTTGTTCTTCCGTGAAATTTTGGTACAGGCTTCGAAGCTTGTCTTTGCCGTCAAAATCTTTTAATGACGGAAGCGGAAGTTCGCACAGGGCAATAAAGTATTCTACTTCTACCATTACGCGGTAACGGAAAAGCGCATATTCCGAAAAGAAATCCGACAGTTCTTCTACTTGCTTGCGGTAACGTCCGTCAATGGGCGAGTTGGCTATGAGGGGTGAAAGTTTCATAATTAATTTTTTACGTGTAATATATATTCTTTTCCTGCTTCAGTCGGCAAATCATATTCTATCGTTTCTTTTACCGAAGGCAGGTTTAATTTAGCGTCTTTTGAAATAATCGGCAGAGGCGTTTCAGGCGTTTGGTAAAACGGATTGGGGTTTGCGCCCTCCGCTTTGTTCAATTCGCCTTTTCCGTCCAATACCAGCGGGTCGGCTGTGCGCAGTCTGAGGTTGCCGCCGAGCGGCGAGGTTATTTTCACGGTTTTCACCCGTCCGTTTTCCCATTCGATACTGGTAATAAAACCGCCGCGCGCCCGCAGCCCGCTTACCTTTCCTTTACTCCATACGTCGGGCAGCGCGGGCAGGATGTGCAGTGCGCCGTCGTAACTTTGCAGCAGCATTTCGGCAATACCTGCCGTACAACCGAAGTTGCCGTCAATCTGGAACGGCGGATGGGCGTCAAACATATTGGGATACGTACCGCCCTTCTCTCCATATTCCATATCGGTAGTCTTAACCAACGACAACTGGTTGGCGATGAGTTTGTAGGCATGGTTGCCGTCCATGAAACGCGCCCAAAGACACACCTTCCAGCCCATAGACCAACCGGTGGCAGGGTCGCCGCGGTAGTGCAGCGATGTACGCGCCGCATCAAAAAGTTCGGGCGTGCGGTAGGGCGAAACCTGATAGCCGGGGAACACGCCGAAAAGATGCGATACGTGGCGGTGCTTGTCGTTGGGATTATCCCAATCATACATCCATTCCTGCAGCTGGCTGTGTTGCCCGATTTGCATCGGCGGCAGTCTGTGGCGGGTTTGGCGTAACGTGTCGGCAAAATCGCCGTCAATGCCAAGCGTTTCGGCGGCGGCAATAAGGTTGGAGAAAAGTTCAAACACCAACTGATTGTCCATCGTAGCTCCTGCGGTCGTATATATATAATACTGATTACGGCTGAAACTGTTTTCGGGCGATACCGACGGCGACACTACCAGCCAACCATGTTCGGGTTCTTCGATAAGAAAATCGAGCAGGAAAAGCGCCGCGCCTTTCATGACCGGATACACTTCTTTCAAATAGGCTTTGTCGCCCGAATAGCGGTAATGTTCCCATAAATGCTGGCTCACCCACGCCCCGCCGGTAGGCCACATTCCCAACGAGAAATCGGTAGGTCCCGTGATGCGCCAGATGTCGGTATTATGATGCAGCACCCATCCGCGCGCTCCATACATGGTTTTTGCTGTAGCCGCGCCGGTTTCCGACAGCTCTTTCACCATCTGAAGAAACGGCTCGTGCATTTCGGGCAGGTTGGCTACTTCGGCAAGCCAATAATTCATTTCGGCATTGATGTTGGTGGTATATTTGCTGTCCCATGGCGCTTGCATCTGGTCGTTCCAGATACCTTGCAGGTTGGCAGGCTGTCCGCCGGGCTGCGAGCAGGAAATCAGCAGATAGCGCCCGAACTGAAAATAAAGCGCAGCAAGTTGCGGGTCGTTAGCCTGAGCAAATTCGCGGATACGCACATCAGTCGGTTTGTGTATCGAATCGGTTACGCCCAAATCTAATTGCACACGGTCGAAATAGCGGCGATAGTTGGCTATATGTGTTTTCCGCAGTTGTTTGTAGCCTTTTTGCACCGCAGCTTGCAAATGTTCGCTTGCCTGTGCGTCGGCATCTCCGCTGAGGTCATGGTAGTTCACAAAATTCGTGCCGATAGCGATATACAGCGTAGCCGCATCGGCATTCGCGAGCGTGAGCGTGTCGCCGTGTACGGCAAGCGTACCGTTTTCCGGTACGATTTTTGCATAAGCGGTAAATTCCACCTTACCCTCAAGCCCTTCCTGACTACCGGAAATGCCGGTGAGCGTAAGCCTATCATCCTGCGCCAAAGTCCGACTGTTTTGCGGACTTGCAAAGTGCGCCGCAAAACCGATTTTTCCTTTTTGCGAGGCAGTGAGCCGTACTACTATGACATCGCCGCCGAGTGCAGCAAACGTTTCGCGTACATAGTCAACACCTTTCACCGTATAACGTGTAGAGGCTACAGCCTGCGTAATATCCAATTCGCGATAATATTTTTCGACTTGTTCGGAACCGGCGCAATCAAGGAACAAATCGCCCACAGGTTGGTATGATATGCCGTCGGTCGCCACACCTTTTTTGTGCGGCATCAGTTCCAAATCAATAGCGTGCTGTGCATCGTGATATTTTCCTTCGAAAATAAGCCGGCGCACTTTGGGCAATGCTTCCAACGCTTCGTCGTACATATTGTGGGTAGGTTGCCCCGCCCACACAGTTTCTTCATTCAGCTGCAACCGTTCATGCGACGGATTACCGAAAACCATAGCCCCTAACCGTCCGTTCCCTACCGGCAAGGCTTCAGTCCATTGTTCTGCCGGAGCGTTGTACCATAATTTAAGGTTGTTGTCCGCATTGTTTTTTTCTGTACATGCACAGAGTGCGACTATTCCGCAAACGGCAAGACCAAACGATTTAATAAGAATTTTCATCATAATTTATATATAAAGTTAATATTGCAAATATAACTATTTTTCATGTCTCTGCAAAAAAGTAGCGCTGCTAAAATTACAAGCTCAATAATGGCATATTAGCACGAATCAAAGTTATAGAGGAATTATAGTTTTTTGTTATCCCTTATTATTGTAGCATTGATTTATCTTTTACATACTTCTCCCAAAGGGGATTTTGGGCAACGGCGGCTTTGCAAAGTTCTGGCGTTTGATTCTGTATTTTATTCAGATAGAAACCATTTTCCTTTACAGCAATAAGGCACATTTCAGGTGTATGATGCTTGGACTTGATATACTTAAAAGCGTTAGGATTTTGCGTTACGGCGGCAAGGAACACAGCAGGACTTTTATAGCCCTTAATATACTGTATTGCTGTGCCATCTTTCTTTACTGCTTCAAGTTGCAATTCCTCCGAAGGATTGTCAATGTGGCTTATGCTGGAAGGGTGCGTCTGAATAGCGTAATGTATTATTTCTTGGGTAAGAAATTCACTTCTGATGCTGCTAAAAGTTATATCGTTTATTTCCAATGCAGCCCGACAATATTCTGGTTTCTGATTTTCAATATAGCCAATAGCCCAACCATGAGAATTTTGTATGGCAGTAAAGCAAACCTCATCTGTTTGACACTTAGAATCAATATATTGAAAGAGATTTCCTTCTTTTTTCACAACTTCCAATGCCATTTCAACTGTCTGATTTTCACGTTTTATATACCTTATTACGTATGCCTCCTGTTTTACTGCTTCCAAACAAAGCTCAGGCGTTGGATTTTTAATATATAAAAGTTCATAGCCATTTTTCCTGACTGCATCCAAACAAACTTCGGGCGTTGGATTATCAATATCCTTCAGAATACAATTATCCAAAGCCTCATACACTTTCTGCAACTTTGCTTGCACTACTGCTAAATGCCTAATTATTGAAACAAAAGCAAGAGGAACAGGTATAAATTGCACTCTTGGCTCTTGCACAGGATTTTCTAATGCACGCTCACATTTTGCAATCGTCCCTTTAACTGAATTTACTTCATTGGAACCAAGAATATGCCCAATGATAATTTTTCCATTAATTTTCTGTATTTCCATATATTATATTGTTTTTAATTTATCATCAATACGCCACGCTATCCATCGGTCTTCGCTTTTCACAAGCAAATCACAAAGCATATATTCATTAATAACAAAACTCAAATTGCAAGTTTACATAATAAAATTAGACTTTTATCCACAAAGACCGACACAAAAGTAGTAAATATTTTTTAATTACAAATCATATTTGAGAATATTTTTTAGGGATAACGCATTAAAAAATATTTCATTAATAATTAGATTGATATATTTACGGGTAACTGGGTTATGATAAGCCTAATCGTATCGTTTTCTACGTCTAAAAACGCTTCACACCGTTCGCCTCCCGCGTCACAAAAAAAGATTTAAAACAACAAAAACATTCAAATTACACAAATTATTACTATCTTTGAATAATATTTACACGTTTTATGAATTTGCAATTATCGGAAGAAGTCGAAAAAATAATTGATTACAGCCGCGAAGAAGCTACACGGCTTGGCAATTACGCCATTACGCCCGAACATTTTCTGTTGGGTATGATCCGCCATGCCGACAACGAGGCGGTGAGGCTCTTTACGCTGATGGACGTGAAGCCCGACGCTATCAAAAAAAACATCGAAAACATTATAAGCACCGGCGCAATGCTCCCTTACGAAGAAAGCGAACGGCTAAAACTGTCGCGAACGGCGGAACATGTGCTGCGGTCGGTGTACCTCGAAAGTATGGCTTTGAAAACCGAAGGCAAACCTACAGCCCGCCACCTGCTGCTGTCGCTGCTGCACAAAGAGGATTTCGAAAGCGCAAAAGTACTGGAAATGTACGGCATCACGTACAAAACGGCTTTCGAGTATTTCACCACCAGTAAAATCACACGGAACACCGTAGCTTACGACGACGACGCGGACGAAACGCCGGAATCGGATACCGCCGGACACATCGGCAAAACAAAAACGTCTGCCGCAGGCATCGAAAAGCCGCAGAACGATACGCCGATGCTCGATAATTACGGCACAGACCTCACGGCTGCCGCCCTCGCCGGAAAATTAGACCCGGTAGTAGGGCGCGAAAAAGAAATTGAACGGCTGGCGCAAATCCTGAGCCGCCGCAAGAAAAACAACCCGGTGCTGATTGGCGACCCGGGCGTAGGCAAATCAGCCATTGCCGAAGGGTTGGCGCTACGCATTGCACAGCGGAAAGTGTCGCGTACACTGCTGGGCAAGCGCATCATTACGCTCGACGTAGCTTCCATCGTGGCAGGCACAAAATACCGCGGACAGTTTGAAGAACGCATCAAAGCGATTCTGAACGAAATGACGAAAACCCCAAATCTGATACTCTTTATTGACGAGCTGCATACGTTGGTGGGCGCGGGCGGCGCAGGCGGTACGCTCGATGCGGCAAACATGCTGAAACCCGCCCTTGCACGGGGCGAAATACAGTGCATCGGCGCTACGACGCTCGACGAATACCGCAACTATATTGAAAAAGACGGCGCACTGGAACGCCGTTTCCAGAAAATAATCGTAGAACCTACGACGGCGGACGAAACGCTCGAAATCCTTCGCCACATCAAGGAGCGTTATGAAATACACCACCACGTAATTTATACACCCGAAGCCATCAACGCCTGCGTCTATCTCACGCAGCGATACATCACCGACCGCAGTCTTCCCGACAAAGCGATTGATGCGCTCGACGAAGCAGGGGCGCGGGTGCACATCGAAAATACGGACGTGCCGCCGCTGCTCGAAACCCTCGAAAAAGAAATTGAAAACGTGCGGTGCGAAAAACTTGAATCGGCGAAGAAAGACAATTACGAAGCCGCCGCCGTACTGCGCAGCCGCGAAGCCGACCTCCAGCAGCAATACGACGAAGCGCTAAAAGCATGGAACAGCGAACAGGCGCAGCGCCACGAAGCGGTGGACGCCGAAAAAGTAGCCGAAGTAGTGTCGATGATGGCAAACGTGCCTATCCGCCGCGTGGCGGAAGAAGAGAGCATCCGCCTGCTGAAAATGGGCGACGAGCTGAAAGGAAAAGTCATCGGACAAGACGAGGCGGTAGATAAAGTGGTACGCGCCATTCAACGCAACCGCGCCGGACTGAAAGACCCGAATAAACCTATCGGCAGTTTCATTTTCCTCGGACCTACGGGCGTAGGGAAAACGCAGTTGGCAAAAGTACTCACCGAATATCTGTTCGACACAACCGACAATATGATTCGTATTGACATGAGCGAATATATGGAAAAGCATACGCTCAGCCGCCTCATCGGCGCGCCTCCGGGCTATGTGGGCTACGAAGAGGGAGGGCAACTGACCGAGCGCGTACGCCGCAAACCCTACGCCGTAGTGCTGCTCGACGAAATAGAAAAGGCGCATGCCGACATTTTCAACCTCCTGCTGCAGGTGCTCGACGACGGTATGCTGACCGACAGCACCGGACGAAAGATTGATTTCCGAAATACGGTACTCATCATGACCTCAAACATCGGCAGCCGCGAGGTGAAAGACTTCGGAAAAGGCGTAGGTTTTGCCAATGCCACGAAACGCAACATGGCGGAAAACACACGCGACATCATCGAAAAAGCATTGCGGAAATCGTTTACGCCCGAATTTCTCAACCGCGTAGACGAGCAGGTCGTGTTCAACACCCTCTCGCAAGACGACATGTACCGCATCATCGACATCGAACTGAAAGAAGTGTATGCCCGCACCCGACGCGCAGGCTACGAGCTGGAGATTACGCCCGACGCCCAAAAATTTATCGCCGAGCAGGGTTTCGACCCGCAGTTCGGCGCGCGCCCGCTGAAACGCGCCATCCAACGCTACGTAGAAGACCCGATGTCGGAAGCCATCATCAAACTACAGGCAAAAACCGGCGAAAAATTGCAAATCGTCCTCACCGAAGACGGCAAAGGCACGCAGATTGCGAAGAAAAGTGAAGCGTAAAGCGTAATGTATCAATTAAAATAGTTTTGTATCGTTCCTGCGGGGCTTTGTATCGTTCCAAAGTGGCTTTGTATCGTTCCAAAGTGGCTTGGTATCGTTCCAAAGGGGCTTGGTATCGTTCCAAAGGAGCTTCGTATCGTTCCAAAGGGGCTTCGTATCGTTCCAAAGGGGCTTTGTATCGTTCCAAAGGAGCTTTGTATCGTTCCAAAGGGGCTTCGTATCGTTCCAAAGAGGCTTTGTATCGTTCCGAAGGAGCTATAAATCGGTTATGTCGTACTTAATCGAGCGCCAAGCCGAAATAAGGAGTGGCGGCGGCGGCAGGCAGGGCTTCGGGCGCGAGGCATTTGAGCATGGCGAACGGTTCGGCGGCTTTGGCGGAAAGGGCGGCGGGCTGGTATGCCGCGATGTGCGCCCCGTACCCAAAATGACGCTGAAGGAGGCTCGCCGCGCAGGCTTTCATGCGGGGCGTCAACCACGATTCTTTCAGTACCACCGCGCCGCGGTCGGGGTAGGCGGCAAAGAAACCCTCGCCGTTGCCGTCGCGGAGGAGGCGCGCCATGCCGCCCGTGGCTTCACATTCGCGCAGGGCGTAGTCGAGCGCACCGGCGTCCCATCGTACAAAGTAGCCGCACGAAGCATACGCCGCGTCGCGCAGGCGCAGGTAGTCGGGCGCATGAAGCGGGGCGGCGTCTACGCCTGCGCCGTGTACGGCATCGGGCATGGCGGCAGGCTCGAAGGGCGTTTTCGTTCGTCCGAAACAGGGACGGTAGCCTGCGTGCGCGTAGTATTCGACCAAACGGTCGGAAGCAGGCGCGAGAATCATGGCTTCGACGCCGCGCGCCCGCATCGCGTCTTCGGCATGTGCAAGCAGCGCCGCCGCGATGCCCCGCCGACGGAATCCGGGCAGCGTAGCCACCGCATAGACGTAGGCGGCGGCGAAGCGTCCGGCGGGCGTAACCACGCAGGCTGGCAAAAGGGTGAGCGAAGCCACGCCCCTCCCCTGCTCCGTATATATTAAGGTATTGTCGGGCGCAAAACGGTTCGCAAGATAGAAGCGGATGTACGCGTCGCTTTCGTCAAAGCACGTGCGCCTGATGATTGTCAGGTCGCGAAGCATAGTATGGTCGGCAAAAGAAATCACTTTTCCCACGCCGTATATTTTTCATGAAGAAAGGCGGGATGATACGAGAGTTTGGCTTTGCGCAAGCCTTCGTCGCCCGAATCGTCTTCGCGGTTTACATAGCGGAAGCCGCCGGCATGGTGCATCAGAAACTGCCGGTTAATCATCTGGTAAGCGCCGCGGTATTCGGTAAACGCCTTTTCGATATGCACGATGAACGTATCGTCCGTGAGGGGTTCGCCTACGGTGTAGGCAACGACGCGCCCCGCCACGCGCAGCAATCCCCCGCGCAAGTCAAGCCGGCGGAAGTGGGCGAGCATCGCGGCTACGGCTTCGGTTTCGGTGCGCAGGCTTCCGTTTTCGAGGCAGCCGTTGAGGCGGCACCACTCTTCGTTCATGGCAATACATTCGTCGATGTTGCGGTCGTCGACGTCTTCGTACGTCCATTCGTTTTCATACTCGCTGCCGAAACGCGCTATGAGGTTGCGCTTCGGCTGGTACTTGCGTCCGGCGAGCGCGGTGAGGTCGCCGACGAGGTAGACGTAGTCAGCCCAGTCGCGCACGGCGGCGTAGGCGAAGCGTCCGGGAAACAGGGCTTCGAGCCGCAGCTTCGTCGCTTCGCTCAACGCCCTCATGCGGAAGGGGAGTCCGTGCGCCGCGGCATCGTCGGCGAGGCGTTGGACTACGGCTTTCACGTCGCCCGTGCCGCAGGGGAAGTTGTAGTGCGGCGCGTCGATGCCTGCCTTCACGACAAGGAAACCGTCGACGAACGCGATTTGCTGGTTGTAGAACGAACCCCACACCAGACTGTTGGCAAATGAATATTCAGCGCCCCGCTCCGCGGCGGCTTGCAGTAGTGGTTTCACTTGCGGTTGGTCGTCGAGGGTTAATAATCGGAAATCAATCATGTATTATTTTTGTCTATGAGTTCGACTTATCTTTATGCTTCCGCGTGAGCGAATACGTGGTTTTCGGAATAATGAAAATAGGCAGCGTAGCGCCGATTGCCAGCATAAAAAGCGTGCTTACGGTAATCAAAGTATTGGTAAGAAACGTTTGCAGATAGAGGTTCGACATCACGGCGGCGTCCAGATTCTGCATAAACATGAGCAGCCCGTACACCGATTTATAGGCATACATGCCGGGAATCATCGGAAGCAACGCCGGAATATACAACACGGTCATCGGGCAATAGATGCGCCGCCCGAACAGCAGGGCGAAAATGCCGATGGTGAGCGACGCGCAAAACGAAGCAATCGCAATATCGACGTGCCACGCCGTCATCAAGTAGAAACGCAGGGCATGCCCGATGGCTGCCAGCACGGCAATGTAGGGAAACGCCCGCCGCGGCGGATACGAAATCGCACCGAACCCTATGCCCGCTACGGCGGCAAACAACCCGTCGGTAAGAATCGCGACTATCATAACACACTGCTTTTAAATAATAACAACGGCAGCGACATGCCCACCGCAATGCAGATAATCAGCAACACGGCTTGGATTAACCGCGACACGCCAGTGAGCGAATGACCCTCCATAATATCAATCACGCCGTTGATGAGCGGCACGCCCGGAATGAGATACAGCACGCTTGTGGCAAGTGCGATTTCGGCAGTGCCGTCGAACCACAGCGCGGCGGAGGCTATCATCGACGACGTGAGCGCCGACACGGAGAAAACGATAAAGTGGTTCACCTTCAGACGCTGCATATACCGGCGCACGGAGAACCCCGCCGCCGTAGCCGCGAATACGACGCCCACCGCGCCCCAGTCGCCGCCAAACAAGCGGCAGAACGCGGCATTCGCCAGCCCCACGAGCAAGACAATCAGCGCCGGCGGCATCACCCGCCGCGCCCGCACGGCGTGGTAGCGGCGGCGGATTTCGTCCAGCGTCAAAAGACCGTCGTACGCGTCCCAGCTCAGCCCGCTCAGCTCCGAGTTGTACTCAAAATTAATCGGCAGCGGCGGGATGCTCACCACTTCGGTCTGCACGTTGTCGCTATCCGTATCGTACACCGACAGGATAATGGTTTTCGGAAACGACGTCATCTTCATCGTAACGCCCAGCGCCTTCCCTATCCGGTCGGAATTGCGGATTACGCGCGACGTGTGCACGCCGCTCCCCAGCAAGCACGTGGCATAATCGGCTATAAAATCGGCAATTTCCTTCAATTCGTTCTTTGACTTCATGAGGACAAAGATATAAAAACGGATTGAGAAATGCAAGGGGGCTTCTTTCTCGCTTTTTTTCCCTACCTTTGCTGTGAATGAACGATACCTTTATATATATATACCCTTCGGGAATATTCTGGACACGTACGGAGACTTTCCCGACATGTCCGGAATCATTTTGGACATGTACGGAATCATTCTTCTTAAGATTTTTTTCAACTTTCAATTTTCAATTTTCAACTTTCAACTTTCAATGTATGAGTGTGGCATTTATTCTTGACGAACTCCGCTCGGCGGCAAATCCTGAGAAAGCGGCGTTCTTGCAAAGGTTTTTCAAAACAGGCAAAGGGCAATATGCCGAGGGCGACGTGCTGCTCGGCATTGCGGCGCCGCTCACGCGCAGCATTGTGCGGCAATGCCCCCCGCTGCCGCTCGCCGACGTCCGCGCGCTGCTCGAGTCGGAATACCACGAAGCCCGCCTTGCCGCGCTGCTGCTGCTCGTTAAGCAATTTAAAAAGGCGAAAGAGCCGGAACGGAAAGCGATTTTCGATTTTTATTTGGCAAACGCCCGGCGGGTCAATAATTGGGATTTGGTAGACCTCTCGTGCCGCGACGTCGTCGGGCTGTATCTTTTGGATAAGGACGACCGGAGCGTGCTCTACCGCTTAGCCGCCAGCGAGAATCTGTGGGAGCAGCGGATTGCCGTGGTGTCGACATGGACGTTTATCAAGCACCGCCAGTTTGACGATACGCTCGCCCTTGCCGGCGCGCTGCTCGCCCACAAGCACGATTTGATGCACAAAGCCGTAGGGTGGATGCTGCGCGAAGTCGGTAAAAAAGACCGCCCCACGTTGGTTGTTTTTTTGGAAAAGCACCGTACGCAGATGCCGCGAACGGCGTTGCGGTATGCTATCGAGCATTTCGCGCCCGGCGAACGCGCTTATTTTATGCAGCGGTAGCGGATTATATTCCGAATCCGAAGAGGTTTATCTTGGTGTATACGATGCTGAGGATGCCGAGCAGCATGACGCCTGCGCTGCATGCCAGAAGGCTGAGCCGCGTGTAGTTGTCGGAACGGAAGGCGGCAACCGGCGCGTCGTTTTTATTGATAAACATGGCGCATATCACGCGCAGGTAGTAGTACAGCGAAATAATCGTATTGAGCAGCGCGATGAATACGAGTATGTAGAATCCTTGTTCCGCCGCCGCCGCAAAGATGAAGAATTTGCTGAAAAAGCCTGCAAACGGCGGAATGCCTGCCAGCGAAAACAGGGCGATCATCATCACGAAACTCAGGCGCGGGTTGGTGGCATAGAGTCCGTTGTAGTCTTCAATCGTGGTTTTCCCCGACCGGTGTTCGACGATGCTGATGACGCCGAATGCCGCAAGGTTGGACAGCATGTATACCAGCACGTAATATACCAGTCCGGTCATGCCCGCCGCCGTGCCGCCAATCACGCCCAGCATGATGTATCCGGCTTGCGAAATCGAAGAGTAGGCGAAGAATCGTTTGATGTTCGTCTGGCGCAGCGCAAAGAGGTTGCCTACGGTGATGGTGGCTATAATCAATCCGTATAAAACGGCTTGCCATTGCGCCAGCATGGGGGTAAAGACTTTGTAGAGTATCGTCATCAGCACGAACGCCGCCGAGCCTTTGGAGATGACGGACAGGTAGGCGGTTACGCTGGTCGGCGCGCCTTCGTACACGTCGGGCGTCCATTGGTGGAAGGGCACGAGCGAGAGTTTAAATCCCAGTCCGACGAGGAAGAAGATGAATGCCGTGAGCTGCAGCGGGCTTCCGGTGATGTGGGCGGGTATGTCGGCAAAGTACATCGTGCCGGCAGTGCCGTAGATTAAGGAGATGCCGAACAGCGCCAAGGCTGATGCAAATACCGCCGAAAGGATGTATTTTGCGCCGGCTTCGGCGGAGATGTGTTTGTATTTGTCGAATGCCACCATGCACGCCATGGGGATGGACACGGTTTCAAGCCCAATGAAGAACAGGAGGAAATGCCCCGCCGAAATCATGAAGTACATGCCCAGCAGCGTGGAGAGCGTCAGGATGTAAAACTCGCCGCGGCGGATAATGGTTTGTTCGCTTTTCAGCCAGTTGTTCGCTTGCATAAATACGAGCAGCGTACCGATGCTCAGGATGGTTTTTACGATGCCGCCCATAGCCGTATCTACGTACATGCCGCCGAAGGCACTTGCCGCCGTTTCGGGCATAATGTTAACCACAATGTGCGCTACCATTAGCAGGCAGGCTGCGGGTTGAAAATATTTCAGACTTCTTTTAGAACCGAATATATCGTAGAGCAGCAGTATAAGCACGACCGCTATCAGCGACAATTCTTCTTTTAGATTTATAAAATTTGAGTAGTCCATTTTATTATTGATTTTTATTTATTAATTATTTGTCTTACTTCTGCTATTAACTTTTGTTTATCGGGTAAAATTGTTGTATATTTTGACCATGATGAATTGATAGTTTCTTTTTCATAAAAGCTTCGTTTGTCTTTATCCTCAATAACTAAAAGTTCACAAATATGAGTCCAGCTTAGATGTCCAGCCACTGGCTGGACATTTGGAAACTCTTGATAAAATTTCTTCATATTGAATAAATTAGACCTCGAAAAGCCTTTTCCTAACTCATTCGTCAGTTGTTTTGAAAGCCGGAGTATTATTTGGCGCGAAGTTTGATTATCAATGTTATTTTGTTGCTCCGCTTCTACAATCTCTTGCCCAATTCTCCAATAGGTAGCCAAAAGCTCAACATTCACTTTTTGATACACATTTTTTCGTGCATTTAAAATGATTGATTTGATGTTTTCAATCAAAGCTTTGTCTATATTTTCAATATTCCGCAATTTTTTCATTTACTTTCAAATTTAATCTTCAAAAAACATGTTCGAGTGTTAGAAGAGTGTCCAAACAGCATCTGGACACTTTTTGCTACCTCCCCGCCAACTGCCCGACTATCGGCAGCAAGCTGTTTTGTATTACGTCCGACAGCCACAGCGGCGCAAGCCCGATGCCGGCAATGCAGGCGATGAGCACAACGACCGCCGTGCGTTCGTACCACACAGCGTCGGTGAGTTGTAAGTAATGGCTGTTGGTTATCGGACCGTACAGCAATTTGCCCACCACGCGGAGGATGTACACCGCCGTAATCACAATAGACGTGCAGGCGACGATCGTAAACACGCGGTGGAATGTGTCGGGGTTGGCAAATGCGCCTATGAACACCGTCATTTCAGCCACAAAGCCGCTCAAGCCGGGCAAGCCCAGCGACGCCAAACCGGCAATCACCCAACATACGCCGAGGAACGGCATGACTTTCATCAGTCCGCCCATTTCGCGGATGTCGCGCGTATGCGTCCGTCCGTATATCATACCGATTAAGGCAAAGAAGAGCGCGGTCATCAGTCCGTGCGAAAGCATTTGCAGTACCGCGCCGGTCATAGCCGTCCGGTTAAGCATGAGGATGGCAAACAGCACCAGCCCGCAGTGGCTCACCGACGAGTAGGCATTGATGTATTTTAAGTCGGTTTGCACAATGGCGGAATATGCGCCGTATACCACGCTGACGCCTGTGAGGATAATGAATATCCACGAAAGGTCGTGCGCGGCTTCGGGCATCAGGTAGATGGCTACGCGGAGGCAGCCGTAGCCGCCTAATTTCATCAGTACGCCGGCATGCAGCATCGACACGGCTGTGGGCGCAGAAGCATGACCGTCGGGCGACCATGTATGGAACGGAAACAATGCGCCGAGAATACCGAAGCCGACAAATACCAGCGGAAACAACCAACGTTGTGCAAATCCGGGGATGTGTAGTTGTGCAAGGTCTAAAAGATTCATCGTCGTAGCGCCCGATTGGTAGTAGATGCCCAGAATACCCACAAGCAGCAAAGCCGAACCGCCCATCAGCATCAAGGTCAGTTTCATTGCCGAGTATTCTTTTTTGCCGCTTCCCCACACGCCAATCAATAGGTACATCGGGATAAGCGCGACTTCGTAAAACATAAACATCGTAAACAAGTCGATGGCGATGAAAAAGCCGAATACACCAACCGTCAGCAGGCTGAACCACAAAAAATATTCTTTTTGCAGAAATTCCATTTTCCACGATACAAATGTTCCGGTAAGCACAATAATTGCCGACAGCAGCAACATCGCTACGGAAATGCCGTCAACGCCCACTGCATAGTGAATATTGAGCGGCGCGTACCACACCATACCGGCGGTGTAGAGCATTTCGGCAGTATTGCCCGCCGCACGTTCGCCCAAAAATGCGAACACTAACCCTACTGCCAATATCAGCAGTAATGATGCGTTGATAGTTACCACCCAACGGATTTGCTTCAAATTACGCGTGCAAAACAATCCGCCTATCGTAAGCAACGGTATCAACACAAATAAGGACAAAAAGTTCATAGTTTAATATATTAGTATTTTAAATTCCATTCTGGTGTACATCTTTTACGGCTCGTCCCGACGGGTCGTTCATTTTCTTAAAGGCTTCGTCCCATTCCAATGCAATAGGCGTACTGCAAGCGACCGAAGGAACCGACGGCACACATGCCGCCGCCGAATCGGACGGAAATAATTCGGAGTAAATGGAACGGTAGTAATATTCCTCTTTATTTTGCGGCGGATTAATGGGGAAGCGTTTTTCACGTTCAGCCATTTGTTCGTCGGTTACCGCATTCGAGGTCATTTCGCGCAGGGTGTCTATCCAACTGTAGCCCACGCCGTCGGAAAACTGTTCTTTTTGACGCCACGCCACGCTTGCCGGCAAATAATCTTCAAATGCTTTGCGCAGCACCCATTTTTCCATTCTGCCGTTAGCCATTTTATCTTTCGGATTCAACCGCATGGCAATGTCTAAAAATTCCTTGTCGAGGAACGGCACACGCCCTTCGACGCCCCACGAAGCGAGCGATTTGTTGGCTCGCAAGCAATCGTAAAGATGAAGTTTAGCTAATTTACGCACGGTTTCTTTATGGAACTCTTCGGCATTCGGCGCTTTGTGGAAATATAAATATCCGCCGAATACTTCGTCAGCCCCCTCGCCCGAAAGCACCATTTTTATACCCATTGATTTAATAATGCGCGAAAGCAGGTACATCGGCGTACTTGCACGGACGGTAGTTACGTCATACGTTTCGATATGATAAATCACGTCGCGCAGGGCGTCCAAGCCTTCCTGTATGGTAAAGTGAATTTCGTGATGAATAGACCCGATATGTTCGGCAACTATCTTTGCCGCTTTTAAATCGGGCGCACCTTCAAGCCCTACGGCAAACGAGTGGAGTTGAGGCCACCACGCCTCGCTTGTGTTGCCCGATTCTATGCGTTTTGCCGCATATTTTTTTGTAATCGCAGAAATGACTGATGAATCTAACCCGCCCGACAGCAGTACGCCGTAAGGCACGTCAGTCATCAACTGCCGTTCTACGGCAGCCTCCAAGGCGTCGCGCAATTCTTCAATGGACGTATCATTGTCTTTTACCGCGTCGTAATTTTCCCAATCGCGGGCATACCATTTTGTAGGCTTTCCGTCGGGACTGTAATAATATTGACCGGGTAAAAATTCTTCAATTTTCGTGCAATAGCCTTCCAACGCTTTTAGTTCCGAAGCTACATAGTATGTTCCCTCAGCATCCCAACCTTGGTAGAGCGGTACAATCCCGATATGGTCGCGCCCGATGAGGAACACGTCTTTTTCGATGTCGTACAGCGCAAAGGAGAAAATACCGTTCATGTCTTCCATAAAATTTGCTCCTTTTTCGCGGTATAGCGCAAGAATCACTTCACAGTCGGACTGCGTAAGAAATTCGTACTTTCCTGCAAAATGCGCACGGATTTCGTTGTGGTTATATATTTCGCCGTTGACGGCTAATACCAACTTGCCGTCTTTGCTGAACAACGGTTGTTTGCCCGATTGCGGGTCAACAATAGCCAATCGCTCATGCGACAGCACGGCTTTCTCGTTCGAAAAAACGCCCGACCAGTCCGGTCCACGATGACGTACCAATTTCGACATCTTCAAAACCTGCGCACGTACAGTGTCGGGGTCTTGTTTCAGGTTAAATGCTCCTACAATGCCACACATATTTTTATTTCTTAGAAAATTAACGGACAAAGGTACTGCTTTTTTTCTGAATAAAAAAGCATTGTTTTAATATTGTATAAATATTTGATTATGATGTTTTAAGAAATTGTTTAATTTTATAATAGAAATATTGGAGATTAGTTATTTATGCTAAATAAATGTTCGCCCCCTTACAATAAACACAATAACTTGCATTATAGGCTGTCTAAAAAGCCCGTCATTCCGTGCTTGACACGGAATCTCCCGAAAAAAGGCATGTTGATGGTCAGAAAATGGCGGGATTCCGCGAAGGTTTGGCGGGACTCCGCGAAAGCTTGGCGGGACTCCGCGAAGGTTTGGCGGGACTCCGCGAAGGTTTGGCGGGATTCCGCGAAAGTTTGGCGGGATTCCGCGAAGGTTTGGCGGGACTCCGCGAAGGTTTGGCGGGACTCCGCGAAGGTTTGGCGGGACTCCGCGAAGGTTTGGCGGGACTCCGCGAAGGTTTGGCGGAATCCCGCGAAAGTTTGGCGGAACTCCGCCAATAGGAGTATATTATCAAAAAAAGGCGTCCCGATAAACCAGAACGCCTTCTCTTCACTTTAATATATATGTATATCTTACACCCAACCTTGCGCCAGCATGGCGTCTGCCACTTTGATAAAGCCTGCTATATTCGCGCCTTTCACGTAATTAACCGTACCGTTGGCTTCTTTTCCGTGTTGTACGCAGTTGTCATGAATATTTTTCATGATATCTTTCAATTTCGCATCTACTTCATCCTTTGTCCACGAGAGGCGGGCTGAGTTTTGAGCCATTTCCAAGCCCGACACCGCCACGCCGCCGGCGTTCGAGGCTTTGCCCGGCGCATACAGGATTCCGGCGGCTAAGAAAACGTCCACCGCGCCGAGGGTCGAGGGCATGTTCGCGCCTTCAGCCACGCAGACTACGCCGTTGGCAAGCAGGGTGCGGGCGTCGTCTTCGTCCAATTCGTTTTGCGTGGCATTGGGCATGGCAACGTCGAACTTACCGAGCGCCCAAGGGCGTTGTCCCTTGAAATACTGCGCGCCGAAACGGTCGGCATATTCTTTGATTCGACCGCGCTTTTCGTTTTTCAGTTCGAGCACGTAAGCAAGTTTTTCGGTTGTAATGCCTGCGGGGTCGTACACCGTGCCGTCAGAGTCGGAAAGCGTAACTACTTTTGCGCCTATTTCGATACATTTTTCTACGGCATATTGCGCCACGTTGCCCGAACCGGAAATGGCAACAGTCTTTCCTTTCAGCGTGTCGCCTTTGGTATTCAGCATATATTCGGCAAAATAAGTTGTGCCGTAGCCCGTAGCTTCGGGGCGAATGAGCGAACCGCCAAACTCAAGTCCTTTGCCGGTAAGCACGCCGGTAAATTCGTTGCGCAACCTCTTGTATTGCCCGAACAGATAACCGATTTCGCGCCCGCCGACGCCAATATCGCCTGCCGGTACGTCGGTGTCAGCGCCGATGTGGCGTTGCAATTCGGTCATAAAACTTTGGCAGAAGCGCATGACTTCTTTATCCGACTTCCCTTTGGGGTCAAAATCAGAACCGCCTTTTCCGCCGCCCATCGGGAGCGTGGTCAGGCTGTTTTTCAGCACCTGTTCAAATGCTAAAAACTTAAGAATACCCAAATTTACGGAAGGGTGAAAGCGCAGCCCGCCTTTGTACGGTCCAATGGCGCTGCTCATTTGGATACGGAATCCGCGATTGATTTGGAACTCGCCTTTGTCGTCAATCCACGGAACTCGGAACATAATGACTCTTTCGGGTTCGGTCATTCTCTCCAGAATTTTTGCTTCCTTGTACTTCGGATTGGCTTCCACGAAAGGAATTAAAGACTCGGCAACTTCTTGCACGGCTTGGTGAAACTCTTTTTCACCGGGGTTTTTGTCCACAATTTTGGACATAAATTCTACTACTTTTACGTTCATACGTTTAAAATGTTAATAAGCGATTCGTTATGTTTAATCGCTGCAAAGTTTGTAATTTTTTTTTAAAGGAAAAAATTTTTTGCCAAAAAAAGTGTCATTATGGCACATTCTTTCGACGTTTAAACGTATGGACGCTTTAATTTATTGTTGTTAAAATAGAGATATAATGCTTGAAAATGAAGCAAATAATCTTCTATTGATTCACCCCATCATTCATTTCCAAGTTCGGCATGCAGGTCGTATCCGTCGGCTGCGGTAATTTTCACACGGTAAAATTTGCCAACAGTGAGATGACTACCTTTTATATATACTTCGGCGTCGGCTTCGGGCGAATCTTGTTCGGTGCGTCCCACAAAATAGCTGTCTTCCGTGCGGTCAATAATCACGGTATGGGTTTCGCCTATCTTTTCATTGGCTTGAGCCTCCGCTATTTCAGCCTGTATGTGCATCAGTTCGTCGCGGCGGGCGTGTTTCACGGCTTCAGACACTTCATCTTTAAAATGTTGAGCGCCGTACGTGCTTTCTTCTTCGGAATAGCAAAATACGCCAAGACGTTCGAATTGCATGTCGCGCACAAAGGCTTTCAATTCGTCAAACGCTTGTTCGTCTTCCCCCGGGTGTCCCACCATAAAAGTAGTACGAATGGCTATGCCGGGTACGTCGCGCCGCAAGCGTTCAATCAGCGCGCGGGTTTGCGCACCGTCAATGCCGCGCCGCATGTGGTGCAGCACCGCGTCGGAGATGTGCTGTAACGGAATGTCGATGTATCGGCACACTTTTGGGTTGTCGCGCAATACGGCAATGAGGTCGTCGGGAAATTGTGCGGGATAAGCGTAATGCAGTCGAATCCATTCAATGCCGTTGACGTCCGAAAGCAGGTTGAGCAGGGGGGCTATGCGGCGTTCGCCGTACAAGTCAAGTCCGTAGCAGGTAGTGTCTTGCGCTACGACAAGCAGTTCTTTTACGCCTTGCGACGCCAGACGCCGGGCTTCGTCCAGCAGTTGCGCTTCGGGTACGGACACGTGTTTTCCGCGAATAAGCGGAATGGCGCAGTAGGCACAGCGGCGGTCGCAACCTTCTGATATTTTGAGATACGCATAATGAGGCGGCGTAGTGAGCTGCCGTTCGTTTTTCAAATCAGGCAGCCATTCGGCATGGAGGGCTGCCAGTATTTTTTCGGCTTCGTCCACGCCGAAGAAAGCGTCCACTTCGGGAATTTCGCGCTGCAACTCGTCGCGATAACGTTGTGATAAACAACCGAACACATAAATCGAACGAATGTGCTTTTGCTTTTTGGCAGCCACGAACGTCATAATGGTGTTCACGGATTCTTCTTTGGCGTCGCCGATAAAGCCGCAGGTGTTGATAAGCACAATTTTTGCCGACAGGTCGTTACTGTCGTGTACCACACGGTATCCTGCGGCGGAAAGTTGCTTCATGATACGTTCGGAATCGACCAAATTTTTGGCGCAACCGAGCGTTACTACATTAATTTTCGGAAGTAAAATCATGGGGTAAAAAAACTATACTTTTTTGTAAAAAGGCTTCTGTTGTGCCGTTTTCGTGTTGCAGCACCAGTTCGCCCGTGGGCTTCACGTCCGTAATTTGCGCACGAAAACGCCGTGTTTCCGCCTCATACCAAGACCATTGCCGGTAGAGATACAGCGCATTGAGATAGTCGGTATGCAAAGTAGCGTAATGACCGTCGTAGCGTTTGAAAATGTATGTAAGCAACTCGTCCAGCACGGTGTTCAGGGTATATTCGCGACCGGCTTCCAAAGCCATAGACGTGGCTAACGGCGCATGGTGAAATTGCATTTGGTTTACATTCAATCCAATGCCGGCAATCGTAGAATTTATATATTCGCCATAGATGTGATGCTCAATCAGTATGCCTGCTATTTTCCGGTGCGATACATAAACGTCGTTCGTCCATTTGATAAGAGCCGGTAAGTCGAGCGCACGCAAATAGTCGCAAATTCCCAATGCAACTATTTGCGAAATAAGAAATTGCGATTCAGCCCTAAACGAAGCAGGGCGGAGTAAAACGGAAAACAGCAAATTTTTACCGTTTTCGCTTTCCCAGCGGTTTTCTTGCTGCCCGCGTCCGGCTTGTTGAAAGCTTGTTACCCAAACTGCTCCGTGCGGTGCAGCGTCCAAATGTCGGGCGGCTTCATTGTTTGTAGAATCGACTTCTTTCAAAAAAAAAGTTTTATTTCGCATTTTTTTATTACTTTTGCCTGTTTTTATAAATAAATTATTCCGCAAAAGTAGCAAAAAAATATGAGTGAATCAGTACCAACCCCTCCGACAAATCAAAAAAATGCCTCAAAAAAAGGCAATACCCCCCTGCCGGGAAGCAAGAAACCGCGCTTTAATTCTATGTTAATGTACCTCCTTATCGGCGGTATGTTTATCTATCTATTTATGTTTTATAACGCTAACAACCCTATACAGGTGCAATGGCTTGATGTGAAAGAAAACATGATGCCGGCAGGCGATATTGAAAAAATAACACTCATCACCAACCTGAACCGTGTAGAAGTATATGTGCGGCAGGACAGTTTGTATAAATATAAAAAGTATTTCGGCTTCAGGGAAGACCTTCCGACTAAAAGTCCTCAGTTTTACTTTGTGATTCCTTCGTCTTTCGACGCAGATACCAAATTTGAAAACGTGCGGCAGCAACTCGATGGCAGTAAAAAATTCAATATCGAAACGGATGAACGGCGCGACTATTTCGGGCGCATTTTGGAGTGGATGGCTCTGCCTGCGATACTTCTTATAGTATGGCTGTTCATGATGCGCCGAATGTCCGGCGGCGGCATGGCGGGCGGTGGAGGCGGCGTATTCAACGTCGGGCGTTCAAAAGCGCAACTGTTTGACAAAGACCATAAAAATAAAGTAACATTTCAGGATGTTGCCGGATTGGAAGAAGCCAAAGTAGAAGTAATGGAAATTGTGGATTTTTTGAAAAATCCGAAAAAATATACCGAACTCGGCGGAAAAATACCCAAAGGCGCATTGCTTGTAGGTCCTCCGGGAACAGGGAAAACGTTGCTGGCAAAGGCTGTAGCAGGCGAAGCCGATGTTCCGTTCTTTTCACTGTCGGGGTCAGACTTTGTGGAGATGTTTGTGGGCGTGGGCGCATCGCGGGTTCGCGATTTATTCCGTCAGGCAAAGGAAAAAGCGCCGTGCATTGTGTTTATTGACGAAATTGACGCCGTAGGACGTGCGCGCAGTAAAAATGCGGGATATACGTCAAACGACGAACGTGAGAATACGCTGAACCAACTTCTTACGGAAATGGACGGGTTCGGCTCAAACAGCGGGGTGATTATCCTTGCGGCAACCAACCGCGCCGACATTCTTGACAAAGCATTGATGCGCGCCGGACGTTTCGACCGCCAGATTCACGTCGATTTGCCGGAACTAAAAGAACGTCTTGCCATTTTCAAAGTCCACCTGCGCGGATTGAAAATAGTGGAAGGTTTCGATTTTGAATTTATGGCGAAACAAACCCCCGGATTTTCGGGCGCGGACATTGCCAACGTATGTAACGAAGCGGCGTTGATAGCCGCCCGTAAAAATAAAAGCGTTATCGAACGGCAAGATTTTCTTGACGCCATTGACCGCATCGTAGGCGGACTGGAGCGTAAAAGTAAAATTATAACAAAAGAAGAAAAACGCACGATTGCTTACCACGAAGCGGGTCATGCTACGGTGAGCTGGCTACTTGAGCATGCCAACCCGCTGTTGAAAGTAACCATTATTCCCCGCGGACGGGCATTGGGCGCAGCTTGGTATCTGCCCGAAGAACGGCAAATCACTACTACCGAACAGTTGCTTGATGAACTTGCGGCAACCCTCGGCGGGCGCGCTGCCGAAGAGCTGGTATTCGGTCGGATTTCGACAGGCGCGATGAACGACCTCGAAAAAATCACGAAACAAGCTTACGCCATGGTGTCGTATTTCGGAATGAGCGACAAAATAGGCAACCTCAGTTACTATGATTCGTCGGGACAAAATGAATTCGGCTTCAACCGTCCTTACAGCGAAAAGACAGCCGAGCTGCTCGATGTGGAAGTAAAACGAATTATTGACGCTTCGTATGATAAAGCGAAAGAAGTACTCATCCAATACAAAGCACAGTTTACGCAACTTGCAGAGCTGCTGCTCGAGCGCGAAGTGATTTTTGCCGAAGACCTTGAAAACATTTTCGGAAAACGTAAAAAAACAAGTCGGGAATTAGAGTTGCTATGATAAAGAACATGTGTATAAGAGGGGCGAGCGGCGTAATTTTTATTCTGCTTATGGTAGCAGGAATTTTGCTGCATCCATACGCTTTTCTTTGCTTGCAGGCGCTTATTGCAAGCATTATGCTGCTCGAATTTTACAAACTCTTGTGGGGCGTTAATCACAAAGGGCAGCAAATCATCGGGCTTTGCACAGCCTTCCTATTGCTATTAGCCGCTTCGGGCATGCTAAATTACTTGTGCGCCGTCATTCCGTTGATACTTATGTTCGTGTGGCAGCTTTACCGAAAAGACCAACAACCGTTCCTCATTATTGCACAAAACAGCCTTGCTGTGCTGTACATTGCCTTGCCGGTGGTGCTGCTCAGCTATTTTGTATATGACGCCGCGCACCATTTTAACGGAAAAATCCTGTTGGCTTGCTTCATTATTCTTTGGATGAGCGACGTCGGCGCTTACTTTTTCGGCATCGTGTTCGGACGGCAGGGGAAGCACAAACTGTTTCCGTCCGTCTCGCCCCGTAAATCATGGGAAGGATTTATCGGCGGATTCTGCATGGCGCTGGCTGCCGGTTATATACTGTCTTATTACTGGCTACCGTTTGCGGTGGCGCATTGCCTTGTGATTGCCGCGCTCATCAGCGTGTTCGGCGTATGGGGCGATTTGTGCGAATCGCTCTTGAAACGCAGTCTCGGCGTAAAAGATTCGGGACACATCATGCCCGGACACGGCGGCATGCTCGACCGCTTCGATGCGGCGTTGTTCGCCATGCCTGCCGCTCTATTATACATGAAACTAATGACATTACTATGATAAAAACACATCGTGAAGGACGTTTAATACTGAGTATTCTCTCTATCATCATTCTGCTTATTATGGCAATACTGCGCTGGTGGGTAGCTATTCCGTGGCTGCTGTGGGCAGGCGGCGGCGCACTGCTTATTTTCTATTTCGTCGTCAGGTCTTTCTTCAGAGTGCCTTTCCGCACGCCGGTAACCGCCGACAATGCCGTTATTTCACCGGCTGACGGTACGATTGTTATTGTAAAAGAAGTAGAAGAACACGAATATCTGCATAAAAAATGCAGGCAAGTATCGGTATTTATGTCGGTAACGAACGTACACATCAACTGGTTTCCGGTGAGCGGAACGGTAGAATATTTCCGCCACCACCACGGCGAATATCTCGTAGCATGGCATCCGAAATCGTCGGAAAAAAACGAACGGACGACGATTGTCGTAAACCACGACGGCACGAAAATACTATTCCGCCAAATTGCAGGATACGTTGCCCGCCGTATTGTATGCTACGCCCAATCGGGGCTGCAGGCGCAACAAGGCGAAGAAGTCGGGTTTATCAAATTCGGCTCGCGGGTTGACCTGTTCCTCCCGCTCGACGCCAAAATCCACGTAAAGGAAGGCGACAAAGTAAAAGGTACGCAAACGCTGATTGCCGAACTCCCGTAAGCCATGAATCAATTAGCCCGATATATCATCATGTTTGCCGGCGTAGCGATTATCTGCTTTCTGGCATGGTATTTCAGTCATATTTTGATTTACATTCTCATTTCCGCCGTGCTGTCGATTATCGGAAACCCGCTGGTAAGGCGTCTCGACAAAATACGCATCTACAAATGGAAAATTCCGCGCGTACTGTCGGCAGCCCTTACGCTGCTTGTATTCTGGGCGGTGGTATTGCTGTTTATTTTTGTAATATCGCCATTAATCACCAGCCTCGTAAGCCAGCTTTCCGCCATCAATGCCGACGACATCATCGCCAACGTAGGATACGTGTTGAACGACGTCCAAGCGTGGATCATCAAAACCATTCCCGGCGTCAGCCCCGACTTTTCGCTGGAGCGCACGTTTACCGCCGGACTGTCGAAAATCCTTGACGAATCGACGCTCGTCAACCTCTTCGGCTCGGTAACCAACCTGCTTGTCAGCATCGGCGTAGGCATGTTCGTCGTATCGTTCACGACGTTCTTTTTCCTGAAAGAAGACCATCTGTTCTCGTCGGGCGTGATGATGCTCTTTCCCCGAAAATACGAAGAGAACGCCCGTCATGCCCTGCAGTCGATTTCAAAACTGCTGGGACGGTATTTTATCGGCATATTCATACAAGTGTGTTGCGTGATGACGCTCCTCACCGCCGGGCTTACGTTCATCGCGGGCTTGCCGTTTTCCACAGCCCTCGTACTCGGCTTCACGGGCGGCATCCTGAACGTCATACCCTACGTAGGTCCGCTCGTCAGTCTGGCATTGGGATGCAGCATCGGCTATGCCGTCATGTACGTCAGCGGCGCAGAAGTTCACGTCGTGATGCAGGTTTTGAGAATGGCGCTCGTTTACATCGGCACAAACCTCATTGACTCTTCGTTTTTCCAACCTTTTATCTACTCAAACAGCATCAAAGCGCATCCGCTCGAAATCTTTCTGGTGATTATCATCGTAGGCAGCATCGCCGGCATCTTCGGAATGATTATCGCCATCCCCGCCTACACGGTACTGCGCGTGTTTGCCAAAGAATTTTTCAACCACTTCAGGGTCGTACAGGAATTGACTAAAAAAATGTAACCTACACATAATTATGAAACGAGATGCGCAATCCATTGAATAAAATAAAAAAAACAGGGCAAACTGCTCAACAAATAAATAATTAAAACATATAAGGATATGAAAAAACAACTATTAATCGCAGGAGGGGTGATATGCACCTTGATGGCGGCTTCATGCGGCACAGCTGTTACGACGGAAACGCCTGAGGCAAAAATCAGCCGCAACGACTTGAGCAAAGAACGCTTGAACGGCAATGTCAAAACAATACGCCAACGCGTATACTGGTCGCAGGAAAAATTCGGCAGAATCGAAAAAGGAAGACCGCAAAAACTCAAGTCGCAAGACTATCTGAAAGAATATGACGAAGACGGATTCCTTGCGGAAGAAACGTTCTTCGATTTACGCGACTCTGTGATTTCGCGCCGCAAAATCACCTACGACAAGCCCGGACAAATTGTAAAAGAAGAAGTATACGATGGGCTGAAATTATCGTCTGTCGTCAATTACACGTATGAAAACGAAACCCTTCAACAGAAAGAAACAACCGACGGCGAAGGAAAATTAAAGGAACGCTATGTCTATGTTTACTACGAATCGGGGCTGCTGATGGACGAAGACAAATATAACGCCGACAACAAACTTTCGCAAAAAACCGTACGCACATACGACGACTACAATACATTGAAAGAAAAGCAGTACTACTGGGGCGGAGGCTCGCTCTACAAAAAAGAATCGCTGCAATATTACGGCGAAAGCGATCAGGACGCCGTTTTGGCGTCTGTAACTACGGTAAAATACGAAAACAAAAAACCCATTTTTGACGGACATGTAGCGTACGACCGCTATAACCAATTTGGCGACTACCAGCAGCGTACAGTTTTTGACAAAGCGGATATTCCCACTGAAGTTCATGAATATTCCTATGACCAATTCGGCAACCTTACCGAATATATAGTAAGAAAAATCGTCATACACGAAACCGTGAAAACGGAAGAAACGGAAGACAGCGAGGCGGATGAAAGCGATGATACCGTTGACGTTGTTGAAACCATTGCCGAAACAGAAGTAAACGACGACGAGTTGTCGAATACCGGCAGCGAATGGGATTACGGCACAGGCGATTTCTATGAATATTCCTTTGACGAAAAAAATAATTGGACGCGAAAAATCACCTATAAACTAACCAACGTCACGGATGTAGCCAAAGAAAGCGCCCGCCAGTTTTACTACGATAGAACAATTACCTATTATTAGCCGAATTAAAACAGCAAGAGATTTTTGCATTGCGTGTTTGCCAAAGAATTTTCAACCCTTTCAGGGTAGTGCAGGAATTGATTAAAAAAATGTATGGCAACACTGGTTAAACGGTTTATTGCGAATCGTGTTTTTGTCCTCTTTCATTCAATTAAGGGTACTTCCAACTCCATTACTGATAACCCTAACGGATTGTCAATTGTTTGCGTTGCTCGTCCTAACGATAAACCTTTCTCAAACCACAAAGCAACACAAACAGAACAGCGAGTTGGCGGAGCGGTCGGATTTATAGATAAATTTCCGTATTATATTCCACTTGAGGTTCTTTGACTAAAAATAATTCTAATTCTTTTTTATCATTAAATCCTTCAATTTTTTGTTTGTATGTTACAGATGTCTTTGTGTTTTCAATTTCGAGTCGCCGATTTTTGCTAATGACTAAAAAACTTTCTTCTTGATCTATTCCTACAAATCGTCTATTGGCAAGATTGGCGGCAATGCCGGTTGTACTACTACCTGTAAATGGGTCAAGTATCCAAGCCTCAGGTTTTGTGGAGGCTAAAATTAAACGTGTCAAAACAGCCAGCGGTTTTTGTGTCGGGTGTTTTCCGCAAGATTTTTCCCATGGAGCAATTGCGGGCAGCTTCCAAACATCTTTCATTTGCTTATCTCCATTCAACTGTTTCATGAGTTCGTAATTGAAATAATGGGGAACTTTTTCGTTTTTTCGTGCCCAAATAATTTGTTCTGTCGAATAAGTGAAATATCTGCAAGAAAAATTGGGTGGAGGATTGGTCTTTTCCCAAGTAATGACATTTAAAATTTTAAATCCTAATTCATTCAAAATTTGTCCTACTGAAAAAATATTGTGCATAGTCCCACTTATCCAAATAGTTGCATCTTCTTTCATTTTATCGCGAACCAACGAAAGCCATTGTCTATTGAATTTGTTAAGATATTCAAATCCCTCTGACTTATCCCATTTGCCTTTGTTTACACTGACAATTTGCCCGTTTTGAATAGTAAGTCCACCATTGGATAGAAAATAGGGAGGGTCGGCAAAAACCATATCAAACTTATGTTCAAATTGAGGCAAAAGTTCCATTGTATCTCCGTGAAGAAGATAGAAATTTTTGTCTGAGGATTTGAAATAAGGAGTTGTCATACAATTATATACTTTTCGGACTTAACAAGTTTTATGCTATTATAATCATTTTCATCAGTAAAAGCATATTGCCAAATATTGTAAGCATTTCCTTGTCTTTCAAAAAATAAAAGTAAAACTTCTTTGGCAGTATAAGATTTCCACTGCCTGAATGGATAGAATAGTTGCCGAATGATTGTGTTTTTGGTTAATGAATTTTTCGCCTCAACTAAAACAATACTGTTTCGTCCTTCATAACCCGCATCAACTTCTGTCTGCACACTTTTAACATCAATGGTCTGAGTACCTACATTAAAAGAAAAGTTAGGTGTATATTTTCGCCCTCTTATGGTCAAAACTAATGAGTCATCGCCGATAAATGTTCGGATAAGAGAAGAAGCGTAAGCAAAATCCAAATGTTGCATTTCGGAATTACCGACTAATGAACTTTCTAATTTGAAATCCAACTTTGATGTGTATTTTTGAATAGTTGTTTTAATTTCAGAAATATCCACATAGCCTTCGCCTTTTATAATTGCATATTCCCCATTTTTAGTGGGTAACAAAAATAGATTATTTTGCACAAAAATATCAGGACGGTCTTCTCTTGAATCTTGTTTACATAAGATACGCACTTCTTTTTCTGTTGTTTTTTTGAACTTCTGACAAGATCTTTTTATCTGCTCTGCTGTCAGAAAAAACGGCTTAGAAGTAAAGTCATGATTACTAATATTATAATCATTAAAGATTTTTTGCCACGAATTGTTATTTACCATCATTCTAAAAATTTATTGCAGTTCTAAAAACAGGAATGCTATTATAATTGCTTATTAATAATTCTTTTAAAATACCTCTTTTTTCAGGATTTGCATTTATGCTTCTTTTAGCATCTACTCTTGTTATAATGAAGTCTCTGTACAAATCATCAAAAAAATTATCGTTTATATCTTTCCCTTTCACATCCGAATTGCTCAAAATCCAATGAAAATCAAGCAAATCTAATTTTGCACAAAAGTTTCTTAACCGGATTTGTTCGTTGTCGTTAAACTCGTCTTTTGCATAAGAATTGAAGCTGGAGGTTTCAGTCAAAGGTTTATATGGCGGGTCAAAATAAAAGAATGAATTGTTAGTCGCGTAGTTTAATGTGTTTTCAAAATCACCACAAAGAATTTCTACTTTTTGCAGCACATTACTAACAGCCAAAATATTTTCCTTATCACAAATCATTGGTCTTTTGTAACTTCCAATGGGTACATTGTACAGGTTTTTTCTATTTACACGATAAAGTCCATTAAAACAGGTGCGGTTTAAAAAGATAAACAAAGCCGCTTGGCTAATTTTTTCCTCTCTTCGGGTATTGTACAAATCTCTTTTCTGATAG
>JAITPN010000002.1 GCA_031289415.1 Prevotellaceae bacterium
GGAACACAGGAGAATTGTAAATGAATGGCAGCAAAAACATCCATAAGAAGACATTTGTTGCGGATTGCAAATCCGAATGGACGGGACTACGAAATCCAGCAACAACGTCCTTGGCGGCACATCCAACCATGGTGTTGTTCGTAAGATTTTTTGTTGTTACAAATCCATAGCATTTTACGTGCGATATGCTGCTTCACGTCGGGAATACCGGCATAGCCGTCGGTGAAAATAATTAAGCCGTCGTATGTTTTTTGATGTGCGGCAAAATAATCTATGACAGGCTCAAAACAGGTGCCGCCACGCCCATGCACGGTAATTTTTTTGTGCGCTTTTTTCATTGTTGTCGGCTCGCCTTTTAATTCGCTGTCGAATTGCTGCACATGGATGGATTGTATTCCGTACTTGAAAAACCGGTTTATTGCAGCGTAAAATGTTCGTATTTCGTTGTCGCTGATAGAGCCGCTTACATCTACGCCAATCAATAGCTGAGTGGTAAACCGGCTCTTTTTGCCCATATATGTGAAATTGTACCTGCGGCTTGGCTTAAAGCGCGTAAGCATTTTGTCGCTCGACAAAACAGTGGCTCTGAAAGCGCTCAGTACTTTGCGATAGTCTATCTCCGGCTTCAAGCTCGCTATCAGCGTTTGTACCAAATTGCCCGGAATACTGCCCCACGCCATATTGCTGTTTGCCCATTCGATGATTTCTTTGATTTGCTGCTCTATGTAGTCGTTTTCTTCCCATAAGGCGGCATTCTGCTCCAGCATATCGTTTTCGTCCGTTGGCTGATTTTGGCTCTTATTGTTGTCTTCGTTTGTGTTCGATGCTTGTGCCGGAGTATGATTGTCCATATCGCCGGTATCCGATGCCTGCGCCGAAGCATTATTGTCCGTATTGTCTGCATCCCATGCCTGTGCCGAAGCATTATTGTCCGTATTGTCCGCATCCGATGCTTGTGCCGGAGCATTATTGTCCATATTGTCTGTATCGGGTTGAGATAAATCTTCTTTTCCATTATCAGTCTGGTCGCGGCCTTCTTCTCCATCGGAAAGTTTGAGTATCTCACGGTAGTAAAATTCAAAATTCTGCTTTTGAAAATTGTATTTTGTCCAAAAATCCGATACCTTGTATTTCAACTCCCGAAACGTGTAATTTTCATTGAGCGTGATATTGCTTGCCACGTATGCCGCAGCTTTTTTGCCGTTGTAGCGACGATAGGGATGGCGCAACAGGATACGCACTATTTCGGCTTTCAGGTTTTCTTCCAATTGCCGGTCCTGCAACTGCTCAATATCATTGTCGCAGCAATATTCAATACGTCCCTGTCCGCACCGCATCGCGTGCCGTAATCCCTTGTTGGGCACCACCTGATGCGACATAAGCGTCATAAACAGCAACGGCTCTTTGATAAACCACCTGTCGGCAATGGCTTGTATGCGTTTTTCAATGACGGTCATAGCTTAATATCGTTGATAAAGCCTACAATATTTTGAAAAATGTATGGCGAATAGGTTAGCACTGCTACCTTTGCTTTGGGATAGGTGGATGAATCGTACAGCGTTGTCCAGTGCGCCAATACTTCGTTGCGTTTATTTTCGCGCAACCACTTCACGTATAATTCCACGTTGGCGATGTATTTTTTTACCGTCTCGGGCTTGTCTTCTGTTTCTATGGTGCGGAACATACTTTCGTTGACAATAGCCATTTCGTGCACCGGCAAATTTTTAATCAGTGTTATGTTTTTCGTAAAAGCGGTCAGCAATTTTTTTACATCAATGCCGAAATTGCTTTTCAGATGTGTTGCAAATTTCAGCGCAACAGGTATTCCCACAATGCCGGCAATGGCTTTTTCAACAGTTTTGTCAATCTGTTTAACGTCGGCAATCAGTTCCGAAACACGTTGCCACGAACGACGGTCGGCAGACTTTTCCATACCGCCGTCATCCATATCCACGTTGCTATCCAGGCAATCCGAATGTTTTTCGATAAAGTCAATAACCCGCCTGTCTATTTTGTTTTCAGCCGCCCACAGCAGCCATTCGTTGGGCGTGGGCGCAAAATAATAGACATTGAAGCGCGACAGCAATGCCGGGTCAAGGTCGGTGAGCTGGTATTCTTCACCTTCGTTTACGGCGGAAATGATTTGGCTGCCTTCGGGTAATTTTTTTCCTGCCAGCGTTTTGTTGAGCGTCAAGTCCATTATGGTTTGCAGGATTTCGGGGCGGGCGCGGTTCAGCTCGTCCAGAAACAGCACAATCGGCTGTCCGTTTTCGGGAAACCAATAGGGCGGACGAAAATCGGTTTTGTTGGTCGCCGTATCCAGCGCCGGCAATCCGATAATATCGCCCGGGTCGCTCATTTGTCCCAAAAACAACGTTACAACTTGTTTTCCCTGTTGGGAAAAATAGCTGTCGATGATTTTCGATTTTCCAATGCCATGCTTACCCACCAGCATAATATTGTGGTGGGCAGGCGTTAGCTTCAGGATGTTCAGTAATTCTGCCGTATTGATTTTTACTCCCATGATTTTATTTATTTGTCCATTTAGTCTTTACTCTTGCATTCACAATCAAGACCTTTATGCCTTTTTCGTCAAGCAACCTTTCAAATTCTTTGATAATATTCATCACCTCCGGCATGATTTTCTGAAAACGGTTGTAGTGGATAGGAATCTCCAGCTGCGTACCGTTTTTCATTTTCACCGAAAGCGCGATTTTGCTGTCCATTTCCTCGATGCAGTAGGTATAACCGCTGTCTTTTAAAAGCTCTTTTATCCACGTTTTGGCGCTGTTTTTGGTTATTTCCCTGATTTTTTTCCGTTTTTCCTGCTCTTTCTCCAACTTTTCCAACTTCGACAACATTACAAGAAATTCCCGCTCAATGCTATCAAATTCGTCCAAACATTTGTAGAGCATTGCAGGCGTACCGTGCCAGACACTCGATTTTACCTCATTGATAGATAGGCTAACACTAACAGGCTGCTCCGGCCTTCTTTCTCCAAAGAACAAATAAACATGGCAATCGTTTTTTTTGCTTATTCGCCAACCGCCACCATACCAACCGATATTATTATTGTATTCCGCCTTGTAACCGTTGATTTCGCCGGTTTGCAGCACTTTAATAAGCTCCTTGACATTCGTTGAGCTGTCTTTTGTGGCACCCTGCATTTCTCTCATCTTTGTACTGAAAAAATTCTGGAGTGTTAGATTTTTGTTTGAATAGTATTTCATTTCATGTATTTTTTTTGATGTAGAGTTTACCGGTTGTTGTATAGGCTATTATTTCTTGATTATTATATAATGCCTTTTGCATACGAAGATACAATTTGCTCTTGTCTATTTCCGAGAAAAGCATTATTTCCTGATAAAGACTTTCTATATTAGCCTGTTCCATAACAAAATATTTTAATTATATAGCGATGGCAAAGGTATAAAATCCGTTTCATAATAAACTCATAGCAACCACTTTTTTCTTCCTCGTCCCGCAGGATTACAAATCACGAGTGTTCGGAAGATAAAATCAGTCATAGGGTATGCTGTTATTGAAAAGCGTAAATTTATAGCGGTTGCGTTCAGGTGTTTTTTTTTCAACCGGTTTTAAAAAACAGGTCGGGGTTACTACCACAGAAAATGACAATGATCTGCAGGATCATGTCATTGAGTTCCATACCGAACCGCCTTTTAGCCGTTTTGTAACCCCATTGATTCAATCTCCTGTAAATCATCGGCAACATGGAAAGAATCA
>JAITPN010000061.1 GCA_031289415.1 Prevotellaceae bacterium
TGCCAATAAGATGTTCTTTGGTGTACTCCGTATAAACTTCTTCTTCTTCGGGTACATACTCACAACAAGGTGTGCCTATCATGCCGGCTAAGGCTGCTATGTAAAAAAATATTTTCTTCATATACGTGTAATTTTAATTGTTAATAATTCATGGTGCATAAATTTCATTATGCCATCTATTTTAATTTAAAAAAAGATTTTTGAGGGAAAATAAACCGAGCTATCTGTCGAAATGTTTTATTTGTGCCTCCCTTTTTCAAGGAGGCGTTATCTCAATCCGTAGCGGGAAGTATGGCGTGCATGAAATAAAAGTTTCATATCAAATGTATTTAAACGCAAAGGTATGTACTTTTTTTACAAAAACAAGTTTTTTAATCATTATTATTCGATAAAAATCAAAAAATATTATTTTTATTTTCAACTATCTAATAAATAGCGAAATAATTTCTATATTTTTGGATTAAAAACACTATTCGAAAACACGCATACTGTCTTTAGGAAGTATCAGGTATTTCAAAAATTTTTGCCAATCAAAATAATTAAATAGTTGAATTCTTATTTTTTTTAACTACCTTTGTTAAATGTTTGGATTTATTCATATCGCAATTACTGATGTACTTGATATTACACTTGTAGCCGTACTGGTTTACCAGCTCTACAAGCTAATCAAAGGTACGGCGGCTATGCGCATTGTGTTCAGCATCGCATTGCTCTATTTGGTTTGGTCGCTGGCGCGCGTGTTGCACATGGAAATGCTGGGTACAATATTGGGGCAGGTATTGGGCGTGGGCGTCATTGCATTGTTTATTGTATTTCAACCCGAAATCCGCCGTTTCCTCTTACATTTCACGATGCGTTTCGACACCAACCGCAAGCACAATATCATTTGGCGAACGCTGTTCGGCATTAACAAATCGGCTGCCGCGCTTAACGTGGACGCGCTGGTTACCGCTTGCCAAAATATGTCGGAAACCAAAACAGGCGCTTTAATCTTTATCTCGCGCCATTCGTCGCCGGATGTATATACGGAAACCGGCGATATTATTGATGCGCAACTGAACAGCCGTTTGCTCGAAAATATTTTCTTCAAAAATTCGCCGTTGCACGACGGGGCGGTCATTATTGAAAATAACCGGATAAAAGCGGCACGCTGCACGCTGCCCATGACCGACAACCCCAACTTGCCCGCCTCATACGGCATGCGCCACCGCGCTGCCATCGGAGCAAGCGAACACAGCGATGCGTGGCTCATCATCGTATCGGAAGAAACAGGGCGGATTGCAGTAGCGCGGCACGGAAAAATTAAACGTATCGAAAACCTGAACGAGCTGCGGCTGTTTCTGCTCGACAACGTAAATTTTATTTTTCAGGAATAGTAATCGACGGTCTTTTGCGGAATACAATTTTGCCCTCCTGACGACGCCACAACCGCATCATATTTTTGCGGTGCGTGATGAGAATAATAGCCATCGCCACGATGCTGAAAAGTTTCAGCGTGAGCGTTTCTTCCACATTCAGCCATTTGCCGAACACGACAATCACAATAAAAGGAAAGCACAGGGCGGTAACCACTGAACTTAACGACACGTAGCGCGAAATAAGCAAACAAACGGCAAAAATGCCGAGCGACATAGCCATCGCGCTGGGGTGAAGAGCGCTTACCACGCCGGCGATGGTCGCCACGCCCTTTCCGCCTTTGAATCCGGCAAAAACAGGGAAAATGTGTCCCAACATAGCCGTCAAGCCCAACAAAATTTGAAAACCCACAAACGAATTGGTTTCGGGCTGCAAGGCGGAGAAAAACACAAGGCACACGGCTGCCGCCCCTTTCGCCATATCAAGAATAAACACCGGCAGGGCGGCTTTCCAACCCAATACGCGCAAGACATTCGTAGTGCCTGCGTTCTTACTCCCATACTGACGTACGTCAATATAATATAGCGCTTTGCCTACCCACACGGCGTTGGATATAGACCCTAATAAATAAGCGGCAATGACTAACCCGACATAAAGTAAAACTGTTGCTGTCATATTTTTTTTGTTTCTAAAAATAAACGGACAAAGATAGTGATTTTATTTTTATCTTTGCGCCATGATTTATCCGCTGAATTTTGAACAGAAAACAGGATTCGACCGTATTCGAGATATGGTTTCTATTCAATGTTTTACAGAACTTGGTCGCCGGAAGGTTGCCGAAGCGGCTTTCTCGTCCGACTGGGAAATGGTGGAACAGAGCCTCTCGCAGACCCACGAAATGCACACGATTCTGCAAATGGAAAGCGGATTTCCCGACGCCGGCTACGTGGACGTATCGGACACGTTGCAGAAACTGCACATCGAAGGCGCGCACATTGAAGTAACGGAACTTGCCGCATTGGCGCAAGCGTTGGACACCGTAAAAAGCATCGTAACATTCTTTAAAAAAGACAGAAGCGGCGCATCGTTTGCCCGCGCCTACCCTTACCTGCAGGCACTGGCGGCAGGCGTAACGGTGTACCCGGAAATAAGCCGCCGCATAGGCACGATTATAGACAAGCACGGCGCGGTGCGCGACAACGCCTCGCCCGAACTGCAGCAAGTGCGCCACGCCATTCGGGACAAAGAATCGCAGGTCGTGCGGCGGATGAACGCCATCATGCGGCACGCACAAACCGAAGGCATTGCCGACAACGACGCCACGGTTGCCATACGCGACGGGCGCATGGTGATTCCCGTATCCGCCGCCAATAAACGCAAACTAAAAGGATTGATATACGACGAATCGGCGACCGGAAAAACCGTATTCATCGAACCGATAGAAACCGTAGAACTCAACAACGAAATCAAAGAACTGCACTACGCCGAGCAGCGCGAAATCATAAAAATACTGCGGGCATTTACCGACTTCCTCCGCCCCTACTTGCCCGACGTGAAACACGCGGCAGGCTTTTTGGGCGAAATAGACTTTATCCGCGCCAAGGCGGTGACGGCTATCGGCATGGCTGCCGTAAAGCCGCTGCTCAGCCGCGCACCGCACATTGATTTGCAAGACGCACGGCATCCGCTGCTGGAACAGGCATTGAAAAAAGACGGAAAAAGCATTGTGCCGCTCGACCTGCAACTCACCGCCGACAGGCATATCCTCCTGATTTCGGGACCGAACGCCGGTGGAAAATCGGTATGCCTCAAAACCGTAGGGCTGTTGCAATACATGCTCCAATGCGGATTCCTGATACCCGCTTCGGAAAATTCGGAAATGGGGCTGTTCGACCGTATCTTCATTGACATCGGCGACGAGCAGTCCATCGAAAACGACCTCAGCACCTACAGCTCGCACCTCCTCAACATGAAATACTTTCTGCGCCACGCCGACGCCCGCACGCTGGTTTTGATTGACGAATTCGGCACAGGCACCGAACCTGCCGCCGGAGGCGCTATTGCCGAAGCCGTGTTGATACGCCTGCTCGAACGCCGCGCGTTCGGCGTAATCACCACGCACTACACCAACCTGAAGTACTACGCCGCCGGCGCGCCGGGCATTGTGAACGGCGCGATGCTCTTTGACGTACACCACATACAACCCATGTTCCGCTTGGAAACAGGAACGCCCGGCAACTCGTTCGCCTTTGAACTGGCGCGGAAAACAGGGCTGCCCGAAGACGTCGTGAGGCTTGCCGAAACAAAAGTGGGCGAAGACTATGTAAACATTGAACAACAACTGCGCAGCATCGCCCGCGACAAGCGTTATTGGGAAGAAAAACGCATCAAAATTAAAATCGCCGACAAACGACTCGAAGACGTTACGGCGAAATATGAAGCCGAGCTGACGGAAATACAAACCCTGCGCAAAACCATCATCAAAGAAGCAAAAGACGAAGCGCGCCAAATTCTGGACGACGCAAACAAGCGCATCGAACGCACGGTATGTGAAATTAAAGAAGCGCAAGCCGAAAAAGAACGCACGAAAGCCGCGAGGCAGCAGGTCGAATTGTTGAAAAACGAGATGGCGCGCGAGGCGCAAGCCGAAATCGACGCACGGATTGCCCGCAAAATTGAGCAGCTGAAGCAACGGCAGGAACGCCGCGCACAACGCACGCCGGCGGACGCCGCGCAAACCGCCGAACCTACCACCGACCGCCGACCGCCCGCGGTAGGCGACAGCGTACGCCTGAAAGGGCAGGCGGGCGTAGGCGAAATCACGGCGCTGGACGGGGCGAAAGCGGCGGTCGTCTTCGGACACATGCGCGTGAACGTACACATTGACAAATTAGAAAAAATATAACACCGAAGAGTATGGAGAACGATAAACCCACGACCTACAAGGCTGCCAAAGCCGAATTGGAAAAAATAGTAAACAGCCTGAAGCAAGGCAAAGCCGACGTAGACCACATGGTTGCCGACGTGCGCCGCGCCGCCGAACTGCTGGACTTCTGCCGCGAAAGGCTGAAAAGCGAAGCCGACAAAATAGAAGAATTTAAAAAGACGGAACAGACCGCGTAGCGCGGCAAGCGGCTTCACTACAAAACACAACCGCCCGCGCTTTTGCGCAGGCGGTTGTGTAGTATTGCTGTAGCGAGGCAGAGCCTGCGCGCCAACAGGTCAGTTTGAACTGCGGGCAAGACGGAAGCCGTAATCGGAGCCCGCGCCGACGGGCGTTGTGTAGTTGCGATCCGGAACACGCACGCTCCGCGCGAAGGAGTTATAGCCGCCGCCGCGAAGTATAGGGTAAGAGCCGGAAGAAGGTCCCGTAGGATTGGTTTGCGGCTCTGACGGATAATCGCCAAACCAATCGCTGCACCATTCACACACGTTGCCGCTCATATCGTAAATACCCAACTCGTTCGGCGCTTTCGTCCCTACCGGATGAACAAAGGCGCCTCCCGTATTATCCCAAAACCACGCCACGTCGTCAGCATTGTTGCTGCCGCTGTACTTGTAGCCCTTGCTTTGAGCGCCGCCGCGAGCCGCATATTCCCATTCCGCTTCGGTGGGCAACCGGTATTGCTTGCCGGTTTGGGTATTCAAGGCGGTGATAAACGCCTGTACATCGTTCCAACTTACATACTCTACCGGGTAATTGTCAGCCTTATGAAGCGAAGGGTTGCTGCCCATCACGGCTACCCACTGCGCCTGCGTCACCTCGTACTTGCCAATGGAAAAACCGCTCAATGTTACCTGATGCGCCGGACTTTCGCTGTCATAGCAATCGCCGCCCTGTTCTCCGGTGCAGCCCATCGTAAACGAGCCGCCCTCCACAAATACCATATCAATAATATCAATGGTTACGGCGCACACGGCGGTTTTGCCTCCGTCCGCCGTAGTTGCGGTAATCGTTGCCGAGCCTGTGCCCACTGCCGTTACCACGCCGGCGGCTACGGCGGCTACGGCGTTGTCGCTGCTTGTCCACGCCACGGCTTTGTTCGTCGCGTCGGCAGGCGCCACGGTTGCCGTCAGCGTTTCACGCGCGCCCGCCGCCAGCGTGAGCGTCGTTTTGTCCAGCGACACGCCGGTTACCGCAATGGGCGGCGACTTGCTTTCGTTCTTCTCATCCTCGCAGGACGTGGTTACTGCGGCGCACAGCGCTAATGCCATCGCGCCTGTTTTCAAAAAAATCTTTCTCATGATGCTATAAATTTATGCTCCTTTCGGGGGGAGCGGGTTAATAAAATTGAAAGTTGAAAGTTGAAAATTGAAAGTTTGCCATACGTATTTGAAAGTTCCAAATGCGTATTTGAAAGTTTGCCATACGTATTTGAAAGTTCCAAATGCGTATTTGAAAGTTTGCCATACGTATTTGAAAGTTCCAA
>JAITPN010000072.1 GCA_031289415.1 Prevotellaceae bacterium
TCCGAGCCTAAGTTTGCTTTGTTTTTATAATGCCAAATTATCCATCGGCACGATTTGAAAAACCGGCTTGCGGGGTGTTTTATATCCGCTAATATTTCGGAAAATCCACAAACAAAAAGTGTTCCGGTCGGTTTTAAAATTCTTGCCGCCTGCTCAATCCAACGCATCGAAAATTGAATATATTCTTCCTGACTTTCAAACGTATCCCAATCAGCTTTCTTAATATTGTAAGGAGGATCTGCAAAAATCATATCAACGCTTTCATCGGGAAGCGACTTCATCCATTCTATGCTATTGCCATGCCAAAGTTGTCCATTCTCATGCTGATAGAATACTTTCGGCTTATCGGATTCGGTTGAAAAAACAGGCACACGAGAATCTCTTACTTGGATTTCCCCAAAAAAAGTCGGCATTTCTTTCCTGCGTGTCATTGTACTATACATAATTCATATCTATTTTGATTTTGCAAAATTACACTTTTTTTATCAATGGACACAAAAAACTTCTCGCAAAATCGGTAGGTTGCAAACTGCACTATGCTTGCCAAAATCCACGAGTCCAAGCGGCGATAGCCGGAAGTTGGGTCAAATGTTGCCATAGTTTTTTATTTTAATTGTCGAGTTTTTTCGATTTTGGTTAACCAAAATCGAAATTATCGAATATATTTATAAATTACATTTCTTTCCCATCAATGAAAATCGCCTCAAAGGTAGTAATTTTTTAATTCAAAAAAAATCATTACCTTTGCAACTTAATTTTTAAACATTAAACAAAATGAAGAAAGTAGTAACCACATTAACAGCCTTGTCGTTGGGCTTGTCGCTGGTTTTCACCGGCTGCTCAAAAGACGACGAATCGGAGAAACTCGATAGTAATAACTACGCCGGAATAATTGCAGGCACTTATGTCGGCAGTCTTTCATTGGAAGATAGAACTAAAATAGTTCCTTCTGCAACGATTATTGTTACACGTGTATCTGACGATAAGATTACGCTGGCAATGAACGAAACCCTTGTCGGTTTTTTGGCAGGGAACGATTTGCCGTTAGACGTGAGTTGTGAAGTGGAAGTTTACAAAGATAAATATGATGAAAATAGGTATAAATTTACCGGAAATACTACTGCTTTAATACCTCAATTAGGAGGCGAAATTCCTGTAGGTTTTGAAGGGTCAATTACTGCTTCTGGGAGTGTCGATATAAGTTTTGCAGTGTATATAGAGGATATGGTATTTCTTGTTCAATTTGACGGTACAAAGCAATAACTCTTGTTTCGAAAAAGAAAAAAAGTCGCTACAATTGCCGTAGCGACTTTTTTTTTAGTTTTAAATTTAGAACAAAGATACGGATTATTCTAAAACCTGCAATTATTTTTCACTGTATTTATTGTTTGAAAGCTGAATCCGGGCAAATATGCCGATTGACAACCTGTCTATTTGGCGTTGCTCCATGCCTGTTCGTCATAAGCGCTGTTGAGCGCCGCAAAGTCGTCTTGCCGGATATAAACCGTTAATCCGCAATGGGTACGAATAGAGAATGAATAGGCATATCCGGGCATAAATTGAGGCGTTGCCGCTTCGTAGCATACCACGCGGGCGAGGGCATTGTCGTATGCCGTTTTTTGCGCTGCTTCCGCCGCAGTATATACGTAGTCCGACAGGTCGAAAAAGAGGTGGTAGGCATTGCGGTTGAAGTGTTGTATGGCGGCAATGTCTGTGGCAAGGCTGCTGCCCGACACGGCATGAAAAGCGGTAGCCAATTCCTCCATGCCGGAGAGGTCGAGCAGCGAAATGGTAGCCGCACGCGCCGCACCCTGCCGTCCGTTCCAATAGTTGAAATAAGCTGTTGCAAATTGCGTTAATTGCGCTTCCGGCTCAAACAGTTCAGTCAGGTGTTCGGGGTATATTTCGACAAAGCCGTTCGACAGCATTTCGGCAGACGAAGCCAACATGTATTTCGTTTTGCTCCGCAAGGCGTATGCTACTTCAACGCCTGCCATATAGCAAGTTTCAAAAAGAATAAAGTCAAATTTCCCGCCCGAAGGAGTTGGCGGAATGGCGGCGGCAAAATCGTTAAGCGACATTTCGTGGCTTTCGTCTTCGAATATGCTGTGTGGCACAGGCGCAGCGTTTTTTGTGATTCCGGCAAAACCTGCGGGATTGTTCAACGCACCGGTCGGCAGCCAGCCGCTGGCGTGTGAAAAACATATCAATCCGTAACTTTGGGCGGGGAAATCGTCCATGATTTTTTGCAACACTTGGGTGAAATGCGCCGGCGACGCCAAATTACGCTCCGCATATTGTTCCAGCACTTCGGCAGACGAGGAGGTAACTTTGATGAGTTTAGGCATCGCGTCGTTGTAGTCGGCATATACTATCAGCGGATTACGCGCATCCACGTTTTTCATGCCTTGCTGCAGGGCTTCGATTTTTGTATTGATTTCCGACGACAGGTTGTTGTCGCCGCACAAATAGGCAATGACCGTGCGTACAGGCGGCGGCGGCTCAACATAGTCGGGGTCGTCGCTACAGGCTGCGCACAGCGACAATACAATCAAAGAATAGACGATGGGTTTCATATTTCGTGTGCAAAGGTAACTCTTTTTTGCATTTAATGTGCTACTTTGGCGGTGGAAATTGTACGTTCAATGAAAAAATGCCGATGAAGTAAGAAAAAAAACAGTATCTTTGTAGGATGAAAATCGCTTACATATTTCGGAATTAAATTTATAAATCAAACAAATCATGATAGCATATATTACAGGAGCAACAAGCGGCTTCGGACGAGCATGCGCCAAAAGATTGGCGAAATTGGGTTATGATGTGATTCTCAACGGCAGGCGTAAGGAATTGCTGGCGTCTTTAGGTCAGGAAATCGAAGATAAATACGGCGTTCACGTATGGCTTGCAAACTACGACGTGCGCGAATTGGATGCGGTGAAACAATCCGTAGCAGATTTGCCGGCGTCTTGGCAGGCAATAGACGTGTTAATTAACAATGCGGGGCTGGCTGTGGGTTTAACCAATATTCAGGATGGCGATTTTGACGATTGGAATAGGATGATAGATACGAATATCAAAGGATTGCTGTACGTTACACGGTTGATTTCGCCTTTGATGATAGCGCGCGGCAAGGGGCATATTATCAATATCGGCTCTGTGGCGGGCAAAGACGTGTATGGCGGCGGCAATGTATATTGCGCTACCAAACACGCTGTGGACGCACTCAATAAAGCCATGCGTATTGATATGCTTGCATACGGCGTTAAAGTCAGCCAAATAGCGCCCGGCGCGGCGGAAACGGAATTTTCCATTGTCCGGTTTAAGGGGAATAAAGAGGCGGCAGATAAAGTGTACGAAGGCTATAAGCCTCTGACGGAAGAAGACATAGCCGATGCGGTGGAATATTTAGTGAAATTACCGCCGCATGTGTGTGTCAATGATTTAATCATCACCTCTTTAAATCAGGCAAATGCTTCCATTATCCATAAGAAATGACAGGAATAGATAGAAAATTATCAAAGAAAATAAGAAAAAGGTTGTAAGTACTGAAAAAAGTACGTATCTTTGCATAGAAATAATGAAATGAATGATGAGAACGGCAAATTATACGGAATTAAGAAACAATCTGAAGGGTTACCTCGACGGCGTGATAAACAATAGCGAGCCGCTAATAGTTAATCGTTCCGGAAACAATGGTGTTGTAATTATTTCTTTGGATGAATACAATGCCATAAAGGAAACGGAGTATATCATGTCATCTTCCGAAACAATGGCGGCTATTCGCAGGGGTGAAGAGGAATTGAAAAAAGGCGATGTTTATATCCAAAATCATGGCGAAAGTATAAGCGCGTTTTTGGAAAGGGTATCATGTACAGAATAGTATTGACAAAACAAGCCGTAAAGGACTATTCTTATTGGACATCAAGCGGAAACGAAATCGTTATTAAAAAGATAGCGGAACTTTTGGCTGACATTGCAGCACACCCATTCTCCGGAATAGGGAAGCCGGAACTTTTAAAATATGATTTGTCAGGTAAATGGTCTCGGCGAATCAATGCTAAACATCGGATTGTCTATTCAGCGAATGATGAGGTTATAGAAGTGTATGTTTTTTCAATAAGATTTCATTATTCAAAAAATAGCTGATTATCTAAGCTGTATAATGTATTCAAATTATTTTGTAAAACGAAATCGTGCCTCTTCGTCGTGATGTTTCGCCAATTCTATGTAAAAAACACTTCAACACTTCACACAACTCAACAAAAATCATTACCTTTGCCGTTGTAAACAGACTAAAATACGATGAAAGATAGTGTAATCATTCTATCGGGAGGAATAGACAGCGTAACCTTGCTTTACGAGCGTGCGGCGCAAATAGCGCTTGCCGTGTCGTTTGACTACGGCTCAAAACACAATGCCAAAGAAATACCCTTTGCAAAATACCATTGCGAACAACTTGGAATCAAGCACCTTGTTATTCCGCTTCCGTTTGTGAACGACTATTTCCAAAGTTCTCTTTTACAGCGCGGCGATGACATACCCGAAGGGCATTATACCGACGATACGATGAAAAGCACTGTCGTACCGTTCAGAAACGGCATCATGCTGAGTATCGCCGTCGGTATAGCCGAAAGTTGCGGCTTAACGCATGTGTGTATAGCCAACCATGCCGGCGACCACGCTATTTATCCCGATTGCAGGGCACAATTTATTGATGCAATGAGCAATGCTGCCTCATCCGGTACATACATCAACGTAAGTGTTGAGGCGCCGTACACGCATGTCGCAAAAATCGATATTGTGCGTATCGGACAACAACTTGGCATTGATTATGCCGCTACATGGTCGTGCTACAAAGGCAGGGATAAACATTGCGGAAAATGCGGCACTTGCGTAGAACGCATCGAAGCGCTTACGGAGGCAGGCATTAATGATACTACGGAATACGAAAAATAAAGAAATAAGTAAAGATTTTCATTTAAAAAGATGATTTGCTTAAAATTTTCAGTACCTTTGGCGGCGCATACAGCAAAGTAGAGAGAGAAAAGCGGCGAAAATCAGTACTAAATTATTTGAAACAACAACATCTCTAATGCACCGTATCACATGTATTTGACAATAAAAAAGATTAAAATTTTAAAATGAAATGTTTTAAGGAGGTAATGAATGCTTAAAATAGGAGAATTAGTTATCAATGTCCCTATCATACAGGGAGGAATGGCAATAAAAGTGTCTATGGCAAGGCTTGCCGCCGCCGTCGCTAACGAAGGCGGAATAGGCGTAATTGCAGGAACGGCATTGCCGAAAGATGAATTGAGAAACGAAATCAGAAAAGCAAGGGATTTGATTGTTAACAAAGGCGGCGCACTGGCGGTGAATATCATGGTTGCCGTGAGCAATTTCATGGAACTTGTACTGACCGCTATTGATGCAGGCATTGACATTATCATATTCGGCGCAGGATTTTCAAGAGATATTTTTGACGTGTTGAAAGAGAAACGAACCAAGTTGTTTCCGATAGTGTCGTCGTTAAAATTGGCGAAAATAGCCGAAAAATTAGGCGCAGACGCCATCGTAGTGGAAGGCGGAAATGCAGGAGGGCATCTGGGTACGGACAAAGATTCGTGGGACATTATGAAAGAAATTACGGATAATGTACAAATCCCGGTATTTGGCGCAGGCGGAGTCATAGAGCCTGAAGACGCCGACAGAATGTTGCACCTCGGCGCTTGCGGCGTACAAATGGGCAGCCGTTTTGTGGCTACCGACGAATGTGAAGTGAGTGACTATTTTAAACAAAAATATGTAGATTGCCAAAAAGGCGACGTTGTGAAAATAATGAGTAGTGCGGGGCTTCCGGCTAATGCCATCGTTTCGCCGTTTGTCTATAAAATATTGAACGGCACCCAAGACCTCCCGACAAAATGCAACAAATGCCTGACAAAATGCAGCCATTCTTTTTGCGTAAACGAACGATTAGTCAGAGGTCACGGCGGCGACGCCGAAGGCGGGCTGTTCTTTGCCGGAACAGATATATGGAAAATAAAAGACGTTATCTCGGTAAAGGAAGTTTTTAACAGGTTTAAACCTGTTTTTGAACAATAGCGACTCAAAATAGCTTCTTTCGCTAACTCCGGTAAAATTAACTCCAATTTTGAGTTAAATGTATTGCCTATTAAATCCCGTAAAAATGCAATTATTATGTATAATTCCATATATAACAGCGGAATGTGGAGCATAAAAAATCTTTCCTGTTTTGCGTGGCAACATGGCTTCAAGTTCCTCCCTTATTTCTGCTCCAATTTCGTCCGAATTTTATTCGCCTCTTTGATGAAATCGGAAAGCCGGTCGGTTTCGTCATTTTCCAAGTAGGTTTTAAACCGGATGAGTGTATCTAAATAAGTATTGATGATAGGCAATATATGGTCTTTGTTTTGCAGGAAAATAGGCAGCCACATATCTACAGAACTTTTTGCCAAACGCACGGTAGAGGCAAACCCCGCCGACGCAAGATTGAAAATAGCCGCATCGTTTTTCTCTTTCTCCAGTACGGCAACCGCCAGCGCATACGATATAACGTGCGATAAATGCGATACATATCCCACATGCTCATCGTGCGAATCGGCGTCCATCAACACGATTCTCGCTTCCAGATGCGCATACATGGATCGCACCGTCACCAGCGCTTCTGCCGAAGAATCGTCGGGATTGCAAATCACTGCCACCTTGCCCGAAAACAAATGAGGCAACGCCGCGGCGGGACCGCTGTTTTCCGTCCCTGCCATCGGATGCGACGGGACATACTGCCTGCGGTTCGGATGGTTTTTCACCGTATTTATCAATGCCGATTTCGTAGAACCGACGTCTGTAACTACCGCATGTGGCGGAATAATATCCAACACGTGAGGCAGACATTCCATGAGGGCGTTTACCGGAATAGCCGCCACCACAAGGTCGGCTTGCAGCATGGCTTCGGACAGAGGCAGTATTTCGTCGGCTATGCCCAATTGCAACGCCTGCTGCCGGTGGATTGGCGAGGCGTCTACCCCGATGATGTGCGAGGCGAAACCCGACTTTTTCAAATCTAAAGCAATAGATCCGCCAATCAACCCTAATCCTATAATACTTACTTTTTTATGCATCTTTATTTATAATAATATTTAAGTAAAATCAATTACAAAGATAAAAATTGTGCGCTTATAAAACAACTTACGTACGCCTGTTTAATAGTATATCCAAATCAATACAGGCTTTTTGCTCATTTTCAGTTTTTTGTCGAGATAGGTCATGGTGGCGTTATCCGTTACAGGACACCCGAAACTCCACCCCATCGGCAGGTGAACAGGATAAATTTCTGCGGCAGGCACGGGCGTATGGGCATGAAGCACAATCAATCGTTTGAAAGCGCGGCTGTTCGTGCTGTCCAATCCGTGCATTTTATAGTGGACGTGAGTACCGTATTGGCTGTAGGAACGCTCTCCTGTCTTATACCGTCCGAGCGACGACAGCAAGCTGCCCGATATATTGCTGAACAGCGGCATATCGCCCGTACTCTGTTTCTCGTCTTTTCCGCAGCCGTGCGCACACAATGCCTTATGTTCCACTTGCCGGGTATTAAAATCCCAGATAAACATACGGTATTTGCCCGAATGTACTTTCATATCAATCAAAATGCAAAAATCCGTATTAACCCCTTTTTTTTCACAAAACGTAAATGCTTCGTCGGCTTTTCCGTATAATTCCGCTGTGTCGGTTGCAAGAAGCGGAGGCGTAACGGTTTTGACGATCGTATTATCTTCTACGGCAGCAACAGACAACTCGGTTTTTCCGTTTAAATTACCGACAACGAGGTAAATAACGGCAACTACCGGAAGCAGACATGCTGCAAAAGCTCTCATCTTTTTCATTTCATACGTATTACGCGATTCTTTTTTATTTTATCATTTCTTTCGGCACAGGTTTTTCGAGCAAATTTTCGTAAATAAACCGGAGGTCTGAATTATAGCTGTGCTTTCTTTTTTCACCGCGGTAGCCATGCCGGCTTTCGGGATAAATCATCAATTCAAAATCTTTGTGCAGGTCTTCAAATGCCGACACGAGTTGAAACGTGTTTTGCGCATGAACGTTTTCGTCGCGCAGTCCGTGCGTAAGCAGCAATTTGCCTTTCAGATTTCCGGCATGTGTAAGCACCGATGCGCTTTTATATCCTTCGGGATTTTCGGCGGGCGTATCCATGAAACGTTCGGTGTATATCGCGTCGTAGAGCGTCCAGTCCGTTACGCTGCCGCCTGCAATGCCGTGCGTGAAGACCTCAGCGCCGTAGGCGAGCGCATAGCAGGTGATATAACCGCCGTAGCTGAAGCCTGTGAGCATTATTTTTTCAGGGTCGGCTTGTTTATTTTCCACCAACCACCGTACAATTTGCGCGTAATCTTTTATCTCCCAATAGCCGAAGTTGCGGTGCATATAGTTTTGCCCCACTTTGCCGTTGTGTCCGCTTCCGCGGTGGTCAATCACGGCTTGTATCAGTCCGTCCTGAGCCAGACGGTGTGTTTCGCCGCCGAACGTGTTCTCCCACCCTTCATATACGCTGCGTGTGTTCGGACCGCCGTACACCGATATGGTTACCGGATATTTTTTCCCTGCCTCCATCTGCAACGGCATGATAATGCGCAGGGGCAATTCGAATAAACCGTCGTCGCTTCTCACTGTGATATATTCGGTTTCGGGTTTTTCATAATGGTCGAAATTTTTATTCTTTGTATTTTGCAACTCTCTGATAAACTTGCCATTATTGGCGTATAAAGCCACTCTCGGCGGCGTTTGCGCATTGGAATAGGTTGTTACAAAATATTTACCGTCGGGCGACATGTTTATTTGATGGGTATAGTTGCCGAACGATAGCCGCTGTAAGTTTTCTCCGTCCAATCCTACGCGGTAAAAATCAACGGCGGCAAGTTGGTCTTTGTTGCAAGTGAAATACACAACATTTTCTATTTCATCTACGTAAATGATGTCATTTACAGTAAAACTACCGCTCGTAACCCGATTGTGCAAATTGCCATTCATGTCGTGCAAATACAACTGATTCCAGCCGCTTTTGTCGCTTGCCATAAGAAACCCTTTGCCCGATTTCAGAAAGCGGACGCCGCGGGGTTCAATCCACGTGGATTGGGTTTCGCTGTATATTTCGTGCGAAACGCCTGTGTTCAAATCCGTTTCAAGGAATTTCAAAGTATCTTGCCCATAGTTGAACCATTGCAGCCACAGCGCATTGCCGTCGGGTCGCCAGCAGGGATAGCCGAAATAATGATTATCGCCGTCAGGTACGGCAGCCCACACTACCGCGCCGCCGTCGGGTTTTACAATGCCTGTTTTCACTTGCGGAATATTTTCGCCCGCTTTCGGATAACGCAGAGTTTCTACATATCCGCCCTGTCCGGGGCTGTCGGTGATGGTAAATACAGGAACTTGGCTATCGTCGGTGCGGAAGAACGCCAGATACTTGCTGTCGGGCGACCACCAAAAGGCACGGTAGTGGCTTTCGCGTCCCAGCACTTCTTCCATATAAACCCATGAGGCGTAGCCGTTTAAAATCACATCGCTGCCGTCTGTGGTTAGGCGGGTTTCTTTTTTATCGGCTAAGCGGATGGTGTAGAGGTCGTTGTTGCGCGTGAAAGCCGCGTATTTGTTGTCGGGCGACAATACAGGATTTTTTTCCTTTTCGGGCGTATTGGTAAGTTGTTCTTCGTTGTTGTTCCGCTTTAGATAAACATTATCATCTTTAATATTTACAGTAAAATCTACCTCTTTATTTAAAGTATTACTTTTATACGGCGATATTTTTCCTGTTCTCAAATCGGCGGCAAACATTGCTGTGGAGGAGGACGTTAGCACAACCTTGTCTTTCGTCCATGCGGTAACTTGCATTGCAGGGTCGGTGATTTGCACGGAGTTGTCCCACATTTCCGTGTCGGATAATTGTTTTTTCTGTGCCGGAAGACTGCCGCATATCAATACGCCGACGCTTAATAGTAATGTGTTTTTCAGTAACTTATTCATGTTGTAAAAAGGATATAAACGCTGTTTTGTTTCGGCTTTTTGCCTGTTTCAATATTATCTGCAAAAATAATATTTTTTTCATTTAAAAAAAAGTATTATCTTTGCAGAAATTATTTTTTCATTTTTATAAAATTAAAGAATTGTATTATTGAAGACGGGGGGAAACCTTCGTCTTTTTTTAATGCGGCATCAAAACACTGCTTTGCAACACCATACGTGTACATTGTTTTTCGACGTACTGGAAATAGTTATTTTTAGGGTGTCGTTTTTTTGTATTTTGTGTTGTGTTGCCAATCGTTGTGTTATCAGGCAGGTATAACTGTTTTTCCTGTTTTCGGTTGTTTCAATTACGGTGATTTGCGCATAATCTTCGGCAAGAAATTCTTTTATTAACGCCGCGCCTATGGGATGATGTAAATCAATGTGGAATTTTTTCCCGACGTCTATCTTGTTAATGAGTTCCGTAACTTTCCCTACAATGGTAATGGTCTTAGGGATAGCGTCAGGCGTGATTTTACATACCTCGTCATTCTGCACGTGCACTTTTGTTTTTTTCGTACACGGTTTTTTTTCATTGCGGTTGCTTGCTTCGGCTTCTATAAATTTCCAATCGTTGCCTGCCATAGGGTAGCCGTGCTTTTGAAGCGCTTTTGCCGTACTTCCCGACAGTGCGCTGCGGCTGGTTAAATGATACCCATTGCCATGCTCGCAAGGATAAAAATCTAAATTTTCTCCACGCATGGCTGCTTCTCTTGCCAAATCAAAATTCTCGTAGCTATTTTTCCCGCAAAACTTGCATTTTCGCATAAAACGGAAGTTTACAATTTATTACAAATAAACTGTAAATATACATATTTTTTTTCAATTACATACAAGCGGATAAAAATTGGACGTAAAAACCTCAATAAAACATTTATTTGGATAGTAATAAACTTTTTTCTATCTTTGTGAAATGAATATTAGTACAATAAATCGTACGCTAATTGGCATCTATGACCAATTAAAACACCTTATGGCTGTAGAACACTACCGTGAGGGTGTCTGTAACGTACTGTGTCTTCGTCGGATAACATCTTCGGAAACCCGCGTGGCTGTACACACACACACACACACACACACACACACAATCAGCTAGATTTCTTAAAAAAGCAGTATTTTTTTTCTTGCCTTCAGGAAGGAACAGTCGCATCCTTTTACCGGAGGTTTTTTATTTCCATGCGGACGGAAATAAATGTTATTTATGTGAAAATCAGTATATTCCGAATTATCTGTAAAATAAATCAATATGATAAATCAATATATAATTAGGTATAAAATTAATTAAAATTTCTATTTATGAGTAAAACATTATTTAAAATGGCTCTCATCACCATGTGTATGAGTGCCTTCGTTGCAGCTTGCAACGGCGATGAAGAAAGCGGCGCTGTGCCTGTAGCGGGTGTCGCAATAAGTCAAGACACGCTTCGTCTTGCTCCCAACGGAACGGCGAAGTTAACGGCTACCGTTACGCCCAACAATGCTACGGACAAAACCGTAACATGGTCGAGCGCCGACGATGCGGTGGCTGAAGTGGCTGAAGACGGTACGGTAACCGCCAAGGCGGTAGGTAACACTACCATTACGGCTACGGCGAGCGGTAAGACTGCTACCAGTGTGGTAATAGTTGCCGAAGGAACACCTGTGGTTGAGGTTACAGGCGTAAGTCTAAACAAATTGTCGCTTGCGCTTGTGATAGGCGGCAAGGAAAAGTTGACGGCGACCGTTGAACCCGACAATGCTACGAACAAGACGGTATCGTGGTCGAGCAGCGCTGAGACAATAGCTACGGTAGCCAATGACGGTACGGTAACCGCAGCAGCGGAAGGCTCGGCTACCATTACGGCTACGGCAAGCGGAAAAACCGCTACGGCTGTGGTAACGGTAACCAAAGAAGCGCCTCCTACAGAAGAAGGATGGACAGAGGTTACAGCTTCTCCTTTTACTGCCTCAGGCAAGTTTGTAGACGATGAAGTTACGCTTCCCGAAGAATCTGCGCTGTATAAGCAAGGGCGTACAGGTGTGTTACAGTACAGGCTAATAGTATCTACGCCAAGTATTGTTACGCTGCATGATAACAACTATGATGCCTACAATGTCGGATTCTACGTATATACCGATAAATCGAATGTCGGAAATATGCTCTCTACCGAAAATCACGGCATTGTTAATACCGGTGCATGGCCACCTATTTCGTTGACGTTAGACGTTGGCACATACTACATAATCGCATTTTTCTGCCGTGACAGGGCTGATGTAACAAACTATGTGTATGACGTTGAAATTACATCTACGGCATTAGCTACTACGACTACAGCCACTGAAATTGCACATGGCGGCGCTAAATGGGCTGACCGCAACGTGATATGGCCCGGATTCTTTGAAGCCGATGCGACGAAAGCTACCAGTATTTACACAGAAGCATACTTCAATGCAGGAACTAATATCTGCCCGACCGGCTGGCGTTTGCCCTCCTTTGCTGAATTTGAAGCTGCGGTAGCAGGCGGTATAGCGATAAACAAAAGCGGAGACGATTGGGTATCTGTTACCATAAAAGACGCTCAAAATCATGAATTGGTGTTGCCTGCTCCCGGTGGCGCGGTGTATCACCATCAACCGGATGCTACAAGCAAAGGCGCAGCATTCTTTGGATGGTGGGGCGAAGAACTTCATTGGTTAGAAGCTGCAGGTGGTACTTACACCAATCAATGGGCTTGGACTCAATTGGTTCGTTGCGTAAAAGAATAACGTCGCGGAATATGAATAATAAAGAAAAGCTCTGTTGTGATGACAGGGCTTTTTTCGTATTCTGATTTTAGGCGTTACAGTAGGTATTCGTTTAGTTTTTTACCGGACAATAATGATTATTTTTATAAAAAATCATCCGGTAACGATTAAATTTCAATTAAAATAAATATCTTTGCAGTCAATTATATAGAATTTTTATAAAAAATATTAAAGTATAAACAACTATAAATAATTTGATATGAGCCTATTTATTCCTCAAGACTACAAGCCGTTACTTGCTCCGGAAATCACAGAGCAAGCCATAAAAACGGTTAAAGATTATTTTGAACAAAAATTATCCTATGAACTT
>JAITPN010000014.1 GCA_031289415.1 Prevotellaceae bacterium
CAAGCAAGTGGAGCAGCATGGGGTGCGCAAGAATTTATGAAAAACATTGAGACAAAAATTCTAAAATATAATATGTCTAATGAAAATCATGTTTTAAATGGTATTTTGTTTGAAATTTATTTTAACTCATATGGCGATTTTAGAAGCAATAAAACGAAAAAGTATTATTTTGAAGAAGTTATAAATCTTCGTAAAAATCTCACATTAGAAAAATCATTTGATTTTATCAATCTACTTTTAATTTCAACGCAATATCCCTTAATATATTTTCCAAAACAAACTGATGAAATTTTGGATATAAATATTATTGCAACAGAAAAAGAAAAGACGAATGATTTTGAAGAGAATCAAAAATGTCAAATTATTAACTCAATTATGTATAATAATATTGATATCACAAAACAAATTGCTGAATTACATCGGTATGGATTAAAAACAAAAAAAGACGTGATTCAAAACATTGCCAATTTTTTAACTGCTCCTGTTTCATTAATTGATATTCATTGTGAGATTGAACTTACTTCAATACGCTTCGAAAAAGATATTTATGATGACCTTTTCTGATTATTAAACATTATGACCCAACAAAAACACTCCCAAAATTTTGGCAAAAAAGAGAAAGTTCTCAATTATGCTTGCCAAACTTATCAACTATCGCGTTCCAACAAAGTCGGCGCGGTAATGGCATTGATTAGAGAATGTCAGCCCAAAACAATTGAAGAATGTCAGCAATCCTATTTGTGGAGGCATTCCTACGGAATGCCGGTTACATGTCGGCAAAACATTTCTACCGAGCGATGCAAACCTACGGTTTGCAAAGAGCGCGTACGAAAACACATTCCATCAAGAATGCTCTCTCGGCAGAAAATGTCCATTCAGAGGCAAAAGATTGCAAATTAGTGCAGTCTTGCATTCCATCAAGAATGCTTCGCGCGATAGAAAAAGATTGTAAATTAGCGCAGTCTTGCATTCCATCAAGAATGCCTCTCTCAGTAGAAAATGCCCACTCAGAGGCAAAAGATTGTAAATTAGTGCAGTCTTGCATTCCGTTAGGAATGCTTCGCTCGGTAGAAAATGTTCGTACCTCTCTATTCCTGCATTCCGTAGGAATGCAACCAACTAATTACAAATAATATGGCAAACACATTTACACAAATCCACATACACGCCATTTTCGCCGTTCAAAACAGGATGTCGTTAATTGACAAATCGTGGCAAGAACGTTTGTACAAATACATTATTGCTATTGTCCAAAAACACGGGCATAAAATTTTATCTATCGGTGGAATGTCCGACCATGTGCATATCCTATTTGGATTTCGTCCTACACAAGCCTTGTCGAATTTGATACAAGAAGTCAAGCGGGATAGTTCGGAATGGATAAATCAAGAAAAATTGGTCATGGGAAAATTTTCATGGCAAGAAGGATATGGGGCTTTCTCATACAGTAAATCGCATATTTCACAAGTAGCGACTTATATTGAAACACAAGAGAAACGCCACAAGAAGAAAACATTTTTGGAAGAATACAAAAAGATATTACAAGATTTTGATTTAGAATATGACGAGAAATATATTTTCAAACGGATTGATGATTAAGGATACATTCCTAACGGAATGAACTTGACCATACAAGGATAAATTACCAACAAAGAAGTGATTGAGAAAGTTCGACAAGAAGTTGAAAAATTAGAATTTAGACTAAAAAAAAATGCAGCACTTCGCAACAGTCCTGCATTCTTAACTATAAAAAAATTAAATTAAATTTTTCCGACCAAATCAATGCTCGGTTTTAGGGTAGCATCGCCTTTTTTCCATTTGGCGGGACACACTTCGTTCGGGTGGTTCGCTACAAATTGGGCGGCTTCCACTTTGCGCATCAACTCATCGGCGTTGCGTCCGATGCCGTTGTCATGAATTTCGGCAAGTTTGATTTTTCCTTCGGGATTTACCACAAAAGTGCCGCGGTAAGCCATACCGTCTTCTTCGATGTGTACGCCCAATGCGCGGGTCAGTGTGCCGGTCGGGTCTGCCAACATCGGATAGTTGATTTTACGGATAGTTTCCGAAGCATCGTGCCAAGCTTTGTGCACAAAATGTGAGTCGGTGCTTACGGAATACACTTCTACGCCCAACTCCCGAAATTTGGCATAATGGTTTGCCATGTCTTCCAGTTCGGTGGGACACACAAAAGTGAAATCGGCAGGGTAGAAAAAGAGAATCGCCCATTTGCCTTTTAAATCATTGCTTGTTACGGTTTTAAAACTTCCGTTTTGATACGCCTGAAGTTTAAATTCAGGTAATTGTGAATTAATAATCGGTTGCATAATTTTAAATTTTAACGTGTATAATTAAATTTCTTTGTGCAAAAGTATGAATGATTATTATATAAATCAAATTGATATTTTTTATAACTACATCTACACTATCTATTAAAATAGATTTACAAAAGTCCGAAAATGTTTTAACGTGATTAAATAGCACGTCATCAAAGTATTAAAATTTTATTGAAATTAAGCGATTCCCTCAAATAAAAAATAGTATCTTTGTGATTCAAAATATAGGAGAAAATAATATGAAACTTTGGAAGTACAGCGGGCTATTTCTTGTAGCAACAGGAATACTCCATACCATTGCAGCCGTTCTTTTGTTTGCAAATGTGTATGGCGAAATTATTAAAGACGGGTTATTCAATGCGGTTAAAGAGGATGCCATGCGTGGATGTGGTTTTTGGTTCTTCATCTGCGGCATTTTTTTGATACTTTTCGGCTATGTTGTGCATGAGTATATCAAGAGTGTGCAAAAACCCGCGCCTCTTTTTGTAGGATATTCCATTTTGTTGATTTCGATTGTCGGCTGCATCATTGAACCTGTATCGGGTTTCTGGCTTTTCATTCCACAAGCGCTCATCATTATTTTTGCGAACAGAAAAATAAAGTAGCATGAAAAATTTATTTCTAATTCAAATCTTATTTTTCGGATTTAACCTGAATATACATGCTCAATCCGACAGTACATTGATTGTAGAACATTTACGAATAATTACAAAAACCGATGGATATCGGAATTACCAGAATATCAACAGACTTAACCAAACGGCAAAATACATCCTTTCCGTTTTCCAGCAATATGCCGATACGGCTTATTATCAACCGTATCAAGTTAAAGACGTTACTTATAAAAATGTGGTTTGCCGAATAGGAAGCGCAAACGACAAACCACTTGTTATAGTGGGTGCGCACTACGATGTATGCGGCGACCAAGAAGGCGCAGACGATAATGCAAGCGGAATAGTAGGCTTATTGGAATTGGTGCGTCTGCTTTCGGACAAAAAAATAAATTATCCGATAGAAATCGTGGCATATTCTCTCGAAGAGCCTCCTTATTTTCGTTCGGAATATATGGGCAGTTATATTCATGCGCAATCGCTTTTTAATGCAGGAACGCCTGTTTACGGCATGGTCGTGTTGGAGATGATTGGCTATTTCAGCGACCGCGCAAAATCGCAATCCTACCCTGTAAAAGTGATGAAAGTGGCTTACGGAACAACCGGAAATTTTATTTTACTTGCACGAAAAACCAATGCGGGCGAATTTGTAAAAAAATTCTCGGCAGGATTTAAACATTCTGCAAACATTGATACAAAAAGCCTCAAAGCTCCGTCAAAACTGCAAGGCATTGATTTCTCCGACCATCTGAATTATTGGAATTTCGGTTATGATGCGCTGATGGTTACCAATACAGCTTTTTATCGCAATCACAATTATCACCACACTTCCGACAAAATGGAAACCTTGGATATTCCAAAAATGATGAAAGTGATTGACACGGCTTTTCATGCGCTCCTCAGCTTGTGATACATACAATATTTATCCGGCTTTTACAGAAATAAATGTGCAAACTTCACCTTGCGTAAAGGCGATGCTTTATAAAAATACGGCGTAAGCAGAACCTTACGCCGTATTAAAATTTACTGTGAGAAAATATTTATTCCGCTTGTTGCCGTTTTATTTCTTCTTTCACTTTTGCCAAATCAATACCTACGTGCGCGGCAATGTCTGTTCCGCAACGTTCGTCCGCCTGATAGAAGCGGGCAATCGCGCGAATGAGTATTTCCACCGGCACGCCCGCCATCGCTGCGGCTACGTTCGATGCAATCCTTTTCTTTTCACCCTCAGGCACTAAGCGGTAAAGGTCGCCCGGTTGCGTGTAGTAATCCTTGTCGTCGCGGTGGTTGTAGTTATAGGCATCGCCCTCCAAAACCAAAGGCGGTTCGTTCGTCGTTTTATCCTCCACGGGACCGTTGAAACTGTTCGGTTCGTAGTTTACCGCGCCGCCGCCGTTATTGTCGAAACGCATGTAACCGTCGCGGTGGTAATTGTGAACCGGACAACGCGGTGCGTTCACCGGCAGGCTTTCAAAGTTCACGCCCAAGCGGTAACGCTGCGCATCGGTGTAGGCAAAAAGCCTTCCCTGCAACATCTTATCAGGCGACCAACCGATACCCGGCACAACGTTTGTCGGCGCAAAAGCGGCTTGTTCCACTTCTGCAAAATAATTTTCGGGATTGCGGTTGAGTTCCATAATGCCGACTTCAATCAACGGATAATCTTTTTGACTCCATACTTTTGTAAGGTCGAACGCATTGAAACGGTAGGTTTTAGCTTCTGCTTCGGGCATGATTTGTACGCACATTTTCCAACGCGGAAAGTTGCCTTTCTGAATATGATCGAACATATCGCGCTGCGAAGCTTCGCGGTCTTTTCCCACAACCTGTTCCGCTTCGGCATTGGTGATATTGGCAATACCCTGCTGCGATTTGAAATGAAATTTCACCCAGTAACGTTCATTCTTACTGTTGATAAAACTAAACGTATGGCTGCCGAAACCGTGCATTTGGCGGAGGTTGGCAGGAATACCGCGGTCGCTCATCAAAATCATTACCTGATGAAGCGTTTCGGGACTTCTTCCCCAAAAATCCCACATCGCCGTATTGCTGCGGAGGTTGGTTTGCGGGTCGCGTTTTTGCGTGTGGATGAAATCGGGGAATTTCATCGGGTCGCGAATGAAGAACACCGGCGTGTTGTTTCCGACTAAATCCCAATTACCTTCATCGGTATAAAATTTAATCGCAAAACCGCGCACATCGCGTTCCGTATCGGCAGCGCCGCGTTCGCCCGCCACGGTTGAGAATCGCAGGAAGAGCGGCGTTTTTTTGCCCACTTCGCTGAAAATAGAGGCTTTGGTGTAAGCCGTAATGTTGTTTGTTATGGTCAGTGTGCCGTAAGCTCCTGTACCTTTTGCATGCACAATGCGTTCGGGTATCCGTTCGCGATTGAAATGCGCCAATTTTTCCATCATCCACGCATTTTGCAATAGCGCGGGACCATGCGGACCTGCTGTCTGAATATTTTGGTTGTCAGCAACCGGCATGCCTGCTTGTGTTGTCAATGTTTGTTTTGATTCCATAAAAAATTAATTTAAATTACTCCTTTTTTTTTATTCGGAAATTAAGCACACATCTGTCTTAATTTTTCAGGACAAAGATACGTGTAAACAAAACATGAATCAAATCGGTAATTATGATATACCATAGATGAAATCTATTATGCAGCCGTAAATAAACATAAATAATCGTTATCGGATTTCGTCCGGCTGAAAAAAATATTTTTGATTTTAAAACGTTTTTTTGTATCTTTGTTATTTATCCATTATTCGTTATGAATATACAACAATTAGAATACATTATTGCCGTTGATACTTTCCGGCATTTTGCCAAAGCAGCCGAATATTGCCATATCACGCAACCCACGCTGAGCATGATGATTCAAAAATTTGAAGAAGATCTCAACGTGCAGATATTTGACCGCACGCAACACCCTGTAGTGCCTACTGCCATAGGTTCGCAAATTATTGATCAGGCACGGATTTCGCTGAAACATTTTGGGCAAATCAAAGAATTGGTCGAGCAGGAGCAGCAGCTTTCGGTCGGAAAATTCACGCTGGGAATTATTCCTACTATTGCCTCGTATATTGTGCCGGTATTGCTCAGCAGGCAGCAGGACAAGTCGAAAAAAATTACGCTTACGTTGAAAGAAAACACAAGCGCTTATCTTATCCGCAATGTGTTGAACGGTACGCTCGACGGCGCTTTAATGGCTGGACCGTTGCATCATGCAGGGTTAACGGAATATCCGGTATATTACGAAAAATTTTATGCCTACGTTTCGCCAAAAGACAAGGCTTATAAACTGAAAAAAATTGATTTGCAGAAACTCGACATTAACAACGTATGGCTATTGGAAAATGAGCATTGCCTGAGAGGACAAATCGAACATCTTTGCCAGATGAAACGGCAATCTGCTACGAGTAATACCGTGCAATACGCTTCGGGCAGCATTGATACGCTGGTACACATTGTGGATTATAATAACGGCATCACCATTATTCCCGAAATGCACGCCATGGGCATGAGCGAAGAACAGCAAGAACACCTGCGTGAATTTAAAAACACCATTGCCGTGCGCGAAGTAAGTTTGGTCGTAAGCAAAGAATATATCCGAAAGACGATGATAAATAACCTCATCATGTTAATTAAAGGTGTTGTGCCGAAATCCATGCAAGACGATTCGTTGAAACAATACGTAGTGAACTTATAATTTTTTTTCATGCAGAAAATCAGCGCAGGATTATATTTTGTGCCGCATAATAGAGAGATTATTTAAAAAATAATACTTACATTTGTGTATTAATTATTAAATATTATTACACATGAAAAAATATTTTGCTGAACTTATCGGAACAATGGTACTTGTTCTTATGGGCTGCGGTAGCGCCGTATTTGCAGGCGCTCCGCAAGGTTTTATTTCAATCGGTACGCTGGGCGTAGCTTTTGCGTTTGGGTTGTCGGTAGTAGCAATGGCTTATACTATCGGGAAAATTTCGGGTTGCCACATCAACCCTGCCATTACGTTTGGGGCATGGGTAGCGAAACGTATTTCGGGCAAAGATGCGATATACTATATCGTGTTTCAAGTCGTTGGGGCTATCATCGGCTCTGCCGTGCTGTACGTGTTGGCGAAAGATTCAGGCTCAACCACTACGCTGACCGGCGCAAACGGCTTTGCCGACGGCAAACTGCTGACGGCGTTTGTTGCCGAAACGGTGTTTACGTTCATTTTTGTGTTGGTCGTGTTAGGCTCAACGTCGCAGGGCGCACATGCGAAATTTGCAGGTCTTGCCATCGGGTTAACGCTGGTGTTGGTACACATCGTGTGTATTCCTATTACGGGTACATCGGTGAACCCTGCGCGCAGTATTGCTCCTGCGCTGTTTCAAGGCGGCGCGGCGCTGTGCCAGCTATGGGTGTTTATTGTTGCACCGCTTCTGGGCGCGGCTGTGGCTGCCGTAGCGTGGAAAGCGCTGGATACGGAATAACAGCGCTCTATTTGAATTGTCTCCGGCTTGAACCGGAGGAATAGAAGCCTATAGCACAATAGGCTTTAGTCCAATTCATGAATATTTTGGCTAAAGCCGTAGGCAATTCAAATATATTGCTACTGCGCCCTGCGGCGAAGGATTATTCCCCGATTATATTTTCTGAGCTAAAATATCCCCGCTATCCATTGGCGTTCTAAGCTGCCAAGGCTGCGATGGGTACATACAGTTTTGCATCGTTTGCTATATCGGAAAAAACATAACCTCTTACGAAAGTTACTGCGTTTGGATCGCTCCAACTTACGTGTACGGCAGCAGGACTGTAACAACTGAGAAAAGCTCGCTCTCAAACACTTGTAAATCAATCGTTAATCACAACGGTTGTAATACTATTGCGCAGACCATTCCAAGGCGCATTACCACCTCCATATTGATAATCCGGTATGGGGACGCGCGTCGCTGATGGTGAGTGCACCGCTTTCGGGCGTCCATGTAAACGGAACAGGTTCTTCCACTATCGGGTTTTCTCTGCTGCAAGACATCATTGCCATGCTTGTCACTGTTGCCATTAAAGCAAAAAGTAATTTAATCACTTTGCATCAACTCCTCTACCGGAGGCTGGAGGGCTTCTGGTTGTTTATCGTTTCGATATACGCAAGCAGCGCGTCGCGTCCGGCGCCGGTTTCGGCAGAGGTAACGAACACGGGCGGCAGCTCGTCCCATGTTTCGGCACACACTTCTTTGTAGTGCGCTATGCGGCGTTGCAGCTTGTCGGCGCTCAATTTGTCGGCTTTCGTAAATACCAGCGCGAAGGGCACGCCGGCGTCGCCTAATTGATTGATGAACGCCAAATCAATAGCTTGCGGCTCAAGGCGGCAATCGAGCAGCACGAAGAGCAACGTCAGCTGTTCGCGGTGGTTGATGTACTCGCTAATGATGCCGGCAAATTGGCGGCGCGACGTTTTCGGCGCTTTGGCGTAGCCGTAGCCGGGCAAATCAACCAGATGCCATGCGTTGTTGATGAGAAAATGGTTAATCAACTGCGTTTTCCCCGGCGTAGATGAGGTTTTCGCCAACCGGTTCCGCCCCGTCAACCGGTTAATGAGCGACGATTTCCCTACGTTCGACCGCCCGATAAACGCATATTCGGGTAGTTGGGTGGGGGGACATTGTGCCGCTTTGACGCTGCTGCAAACAAAATCTGCCGTTTTAATTGTCATCATAAGATAAGATTTTGGACAAAAGTACGAAAAAATATGTATCTTTGTAGCATGAATTATAAAATTTAAGATGATGTGTCGATTTTTCTTTTATTCCTTTTTATTAGTAACCGCGTCGTCGTGCCGGACAGTGCATACGGCAAGCAGTACGGCATTGCTGCTGGATACGAGGTGGGTTATCGAACAGATAGACGGCAAAGCCGTTGCCGAAGATGCGCCTGAGGCGTACATTACGTTGCAATCGGGCGAGGCGCAGACGGTGTCGGGCAACACAGGTTGTAACGCGATAAGCGGCACGTTCCGTGTAGCGGACGGCGGGCTTACGTTTTCCGGCGTTGCCATGACAAGGCGTGCATGCCTCAATGCCAACATCGAAAGTGAGTTTACAGGCGTATTGTCGCGCACGGCAGCGTATCGAATTAGCGGCGGCAAGCTGATTCTCACCGATGGGAAGAACGATATTGCCGTGTTTAAAAAGTAAAAAGTAGTTACACTGTGACCCCTGCAGCCGTCAGCCTTTTTGAAGTACAGCAACGCATCAAGCAAACGCTTGAAGCCGCGCTGGCAAGTTCTTTTTGGATAACTGCCGAAATTAATGAAATCAAAAGTTACCCGACAGGGCATTGCTACCTGACGCTGGTGGAAAAAGACGACGACAGCGAGTCGCTCAAAGCCAAAGCCGCCGCCACCATTTGGGAGCGCACGTTCCGCCTGCTGAAAGCGTATTTTGAAAGCAGTACAGGGCAATCGTTGACGGCAGGGCTGAAAATTATGGTGAAAGCCTCGGTGCAGTATCATCCGCTGTATGGGTTGAATCTGAATATTACCGACATTGAACCCGCCTACACGGTGGGCAGCATGGCGCTCCAACGCCGCAATACCATTGCACGGCTGGAAGCCGACGGCGTGTTCGACATGAACCGCGAGTTGCCGTTCCCAGAACTGCCGCAGCGGATAGCCGTCATTTCGTCGGAACAGGCGGCAGGCTATCAGGATTTCGTACAGCATCTCGACGGCAACGACTATGGTTACCGTTTCGTATGGACGCTTTTCCCTTCGCTTATGCAGGGCGAGAAAGCGGCGCAGCACATTATCGGCGCGCTCGACCGGATTAACGCACGCAGCGGGATGTTCGACGCGGTGGTCATCATCCGCGGCGGCGGCGCGGTTGCCGATTTGGCATGTTTCGACGATTATGCGTTGTCGGCACACGTGGCGCAGTTTCCCTTGCCCGTCCTCACAGGCATCGGGCATAATAAAGACGAAAGCGTGGTGGACTTGGTGGCACATCAGGCGTTGAAAACGCCTACCGCTGTGGCTGATTTTTTAATTGGCTGCTTGCTCGAAGAAGAAACTGCGCTTGACGAATACCGCAATGTATTGGAATATATACTGCATACAACTGTAGCATACGAAATCAATGCGCTGAATCTATTGCATCAGCAGCTTTCTTTGGCGGCGGAACAAAAATTCCAACAAGAAGATTTCAGCCTGCAGCTGTTGGCTAACGACATTGAAAGCTACAATCCGTACAACATTATGGCGCGAGGTTATGCCTTAGCGAGTTTTCGCGGACGACCCCTTACCAACGCCGCCGCGGTGCATGCCGGCGACAAAATAGACGTCATGCTTCACAAAGGCGCCATCCGCGCCGTGGTGTGCAGCTAAAAAGCGCGATTTTTCTTTGTGGATTTTGATATTTAATTAAGGATTTGGTAATATAATATAGATTTATTATCTTTGCACAAAAAAACGAATATGAGATGTCAAAAATGCAAACAAAATCATAGTGTCAAAAACGGCATAATAATAAGGTGTCCAGCGTTTCAAATGCAAAGAATGCGGTTATAATTATACAGTTGGATACGAGCAAGTTTCCGAAAAAGAGAAGAAAAGATGATTTGGCTTATCAATGTATTTGGAAGGGCTTGGTTTTCATTCCATAGCAAGATTGCTGCAAGTGAGTCACGTAACCGTCATAAATTGGGTTAAAAAATATGGCTCTGACTTGTCGGGCATTCGTAATGTTAAACCTGTTCGAGTAATGGAATTGGACGAAATGCACACTTATATTGGTAGAAAAAAAACTACAAATGGATCTGGATTGGTGCTGATAGAGAGGCAAGAGAATACATTGATTTCGTTGTCGGCGACCGAAGCACAGCCACAGAAATGAAGTTGTGGAGCAAGATACAAGATAGCGCAACAGGCGTTGTTACAGCAGATTATTGGAAGTCGTATAATGAGTTGATTCCCGCAGAACAACTCATACAAACGAAAAAAGAAACTTATACGATAGAGAGTTATAATAGGCAAATCAGACATTTTCTTGCTCGTTTCAGACGAAGGACTAAATGTTATTCAAAAAGTACTGAAATGATAATTTAATTTATTCATTGAAGTTACTTATGGCTAAACGAAATAATTTATTATCTATACAAACTTACTAATCCCGTATTTTTGTTTATTCTATTCCCACCTCGCGTAGAGTGTAGTGTTTTGCGTAATATATGTTGCCGTGTATCTTATCGTTCGGGCAGCATCGGTGTACAGAGCAAGCGTTTTTCCCGATGTAACAAGTGTGTAGTTTGTAACGTCAGAAGGGTAAAAATCGCCTTTGCCGTCCTTTATTTCCCTCGAATAAAACGTATTGCTACTGCCGTCTTCCCACACCACCGTTACGTCGTATTGGGCTATCGCCTCAAAGTCTTCTTTTTTGAAACCACTTGGCAGAGCAGGATTGATGTTATCGTAAGAATAGGTGTACTCACTGCTCAAAACAATGCCATTGTCTATTGCTATTTTGGTTGAAGAAAAAGCAAGTTTCTTATTGCCGGTAAGACGATAGATTGCAGTAGTTGTGGCTGATACGCCTTTAAAATCATTTTCCTCCACTTTCCACGTGTAAGACAATAATACACTATCAATCTTTGTTAAAGACATTGTTCTTGTCTCCTCTAATATACTACTGATATACGTGTCCGGCACCTTCCTTTTTTGCTTTGTTTCCAGCTGATTATTGGCCATGTAGAAGTACTCTGTGCCACCCTCAATATAAGTTATACTTCTAATGCGTTCAGACGAAATGTCCATATAACCAACAGTCAACATCTTTTTTGCCTCGAAGTCGTATTCGTAGGAAAATTTGATTGTATCTGTCGCTTGTGAAGTTATCCCTATTCCTCTGAATTTCTTCTCTTTATAGAAGTTTTTGAAAGCCTCCGACAGGACTTCTACAATATCTTCCTGCGAAAGATTGGCAGGCGGTGTGTAAATATCGCTGTTGCCGTTGGGGTCGGTGATTTCGGTATTGTCCTCGTCTTCGTCGCAGGAGCTAAAAGCTACCACCATAAACAGGCTGACGATCGCCATCAAAAAATATTTACTTGTTTTCATTTAAAATAATATTAAAAAATTAAAGTCCGTTCCTTTTTCGGACAAAAAATTGATAAACTTCCCTGTTCTTCAGGCTTCGCAGGTCTTGCCCCGTTTTTTGAGTGGTGGCTGAACTCCACTTCTTGCTTGCTTTTTTACATTGTTTTTGCAAGATATTTTCCCAATGGTTTTGTTTGTATTTGGTGGGCTGGGCAGCCTGCATTTAATATTTACTTGCTTGTGTACTCCCAATAAAGCCCTGTGGGTGGTACAATACTCTCTACCCAATCAACCCCTTTAGCTTCATTTTCATAGTAATAAACTATATTCCAACCTTTTTTTAAGCGTATATCTACCGTAACGCCTGTGCCGTTTGCACCGTTTTCACCTCCCGTAAAAGTTATGCTAACATCTTCCGAAGCAAAAATATGTGAATAATCAACATATTCGTAATCATTATCATCGCTTTGAATATATCCAATGCGATCTCCGCCTTTAACAATGTAAATATAACTGCTGACTTCAAGTATTTTAGCATTGGTGTTACTGAATTTTAGATATGATTTATTCACTTCAGAATCGTATTCGGTAACATTTTTAAGATAATTTTCCGGCACTTCTTTTATGAACTGTAATTTTACACTGCCATTGTTATATTGACCGTTTGCAACCGTAAAATTACTATCATAAATCAATTCGGCATCGCCACTTGTTACAGGACTTTGGATGTCATTTTTTACTGTTATGGTACGCTCATAAAATCCTCCTGAACTTTCGCCGGTGTCATCGTCTTTTGCACACGAACTAAATGTAAAAGCACTTGCTATCAAAGTAAAAAGAGCAAATAAATTTATGTTTCTCCTAATCATTTGGCTTTTCGGACTCGCCCCGTTTTTTAAATGGTCTCCGGTCTCCATTGTGTTGCAACTGTGTGCACCCACTGTTGATTTGTTTAAATCTTTATACATAACCTATTAATTTAAATTATTTAAATATTTTTTACTAAAAAATAGGCAATAAAAAAAGCGTGATACTTAAAATATCCGCTTATTGAGGTATTTGACGAGACCCGATGATACAAATAAGTTAAGTCCACGCCTTGAACGTGAACATTAAACTCATCTCTCATCATCTGTTAATCGTCAAATTTTCAATAAGAAAGATAAAAGCCTAATGCTTTTCTATTATACCTTATAAATGTGCTTGTTAGCACGTTGTTTTGTTTATTTCATACGCATAAATGTTTTATTATTCAAAGTGCAAAGGTAAAACAAATTATTTATAGCATCAACAATGATTTTTGATTTTTTGCAAAAAAAATAGCAAATTTTACCGGATTTCCCCAATGCTTATTCGCCGTTTGCTTTCTATTTACAAGATTTCCGCCAAATTCCACACTTGAACATGCTGGATACCATTGCGGGATGGCAACACAATATCATCGAGCGAAACGATGTATTTTTCATAATTATCACGTATGGCTTCCAGTGGAGCATATTCACGTTGGGCGGTGTGTTCGTCCGGTATGAGATAAGCGCTTTGCAGGTAAATTGTCCGGTCTCCCTTGAGAGCAATAAAATCCACTTCCTTTTCCTGCATAGCGCCAACATATACTTCATATCCTGCCCGCCTAAGGTCGAGATAAACCAGATTTTCCAACTCATAACCAACGCCATAAGCAAGTCCGGGGTAAAGGTATTTTTTAAATGACAAATCGTTGATATAGTATTTGCAATTACCTGATATAGTTTCTTTTCCACGAATATTATAACGTTCAGTCTTGTGAATCAGAGAAGCATCTTCGATAAACCCAATATAGTTTGAAAGAGTATCATAGGTCGTCTTGCGGTTCTTACTTTTGAAAAAATTGACAATATTGTTGATTGAAACCAGATTGGAAGCATTGTTTACCAAAAACACAAACAGATCCTCCAACAATTTGGGGTCTTTGACTGTATGTCGTTGTATAATATCCCGCAACAATACCGTGTCTTTGATAGCGGACACATAATTGCGCCGAGTTTCGTGGTTCGGTAATGCAAACAATTCGGGCAAAGCACCGTTTTCCATATATTGAAGGTAGCTTTGCTTTGAAATATCCTGCTGAGCGATACCTGTATATTCTTTGAAACTGAAAGAAAATACATTGAATTGCACATAACGACCCGACAATAAAGTAGCCAATTCGCCCGATAGCATCCGTGAATTAGAGCCGCTTATGAATATTTCGTAAGACGTTACAAAGTTTTGTGAATACGAATTAACAAAATGTTCCCATCCCTCAATATTTTGCACCTCGTCAATAAAAAGATACATTTTTCCGGCAGGTTTCCATTGTATTTGATAGTCATTTAAGAGTATTTCGAGGTCTTTATAATTGCGGATAAAATCAAAATCGGTAAATTCTTTGTTGATATAAAGGATGTTTTTAGGATTTACGCCGCCATCTATCAATCGGTGAGCAAGTTGGCGGAGAATATAACTCTTACCTATACGACGTTGTCCGACAAGTACTTTTATCAATTTATTGCCGACATAATCAAAGATTTTACCGGTATAATCCGTTCGTATAAATCCTAATTCAGGAATATTATTGTTCCAGAAATTATACTTTTTCAATAATGTTAATTTATCTTCCATACTCGAAAATTTTCACACAAAGATATGAATTATATTCCATACTCGAAAAATCCACAGGCTAAATTTTTTATGTAACCATTTTTTAAGGCACAAAACAAACAGGCGCAAAACTTTTTATGTTTGTGCGCCGGTTGCTGTTTGTAACGCTCGGTCTGTACGTCCGCGCGAGCGACTTTAGTGCTTACTCTGAACAGAATTTTTAGAAATAATTCCCTATGTTATTTACTATAAGGTGTATTTTTTCCAAAATTAAATCCGATTCGAAGCGCAGAATAATTGTTACGTATATTAACTTCCATCTCGCTATCGACCCCTGTTACGTTTCCACCCTGATGGTTATAGGCATAAGCTATAAAAAATGTTCTGGTAAGGTGTATACCTATCTCAAATTCATAGCAAGAACCGCCGCCGATAAATGTTTCACTGTATTGCGACGATTCTATTCCGAAAATAGTAGCGCCAAAGCCGAATCTGAATGCCGCATAAGCATGCATTCTGTTGTTGGCAAATTGAGGTGAAGAACCTCTAATGCCAATCATCAATTGTGGATTAACAATGAAATGATCAACGCCATTGGTTTCTCCGGAACCAATATTCATTTGATATTTAAAGAAATCTGCACCAATATAAGGATTAAAGTAGTGCATATAACGGAGTCCAAAATCAAATGCGGTTTCGTCTAATCCCTCATCATCAGTGATTTTGCCAAAACCAAAGTCCAAACCAAAGGCATTCTTTTTGTAGGTTCGCCCATTAGGTTCTTCTTTTGTGGTTACAGTTGTTTTTTTGATTGTAATTTCATCGTCGTATCTTTGTCCAAAAAGATTATTGATTGCTGTAAAAGTCAGCAATAACGAAATGATTAATGTCTTTTTCATACTTATGTGTGTTTTTAATTAAAAATTATTTTTGTGTTTCTTTGTCATCTTTTACTCGAAGATTTACTACGCCTTGTTCAACAGGAATGCCTGTATTCTCATAAAATTTCAACATCCACAAGTCTTTATCTGTGGCAGGTCTGAAATTTGAGTATTTTACTGGTATTCCACTTACAGTTACTTTAATAGCGCCGTTTTTTAACGTTTCAACATCGTGCATACAAGCCACAAGAGCCGTAGCGCCGTTTTCTTTTATAATAACATTTTTCACTCTGTTAATATACACTGTAGCAACACTTTTTTGGGCTGTCGCTGCATAATCCAATATATTTATTTCGTCAAAAGTCATAGTCTTTTCGATAGGGTCGTCAGACAATGCTTTATAATCACATAAAAAAGGAGTAACCAAAAGACCCTCATAATATGCAGGGACGTTTGTTGTTCTTACCAAACTATATTTTTCTTCGGTTTCTACTACTTTCTTTTGCGCCCACCCGATGTGCCAACAACAAAAAAATGATAAAATCAATAATGTTTTTTTCATCGTAACTTTTTAGTTTAACGTCCGCTCCTTTAAGCAGACAAAATTATTATTATTTTTCCTGCTCTAATCGGCTTTGCAGGTCTTGCCCCGTTTTTTTGAGTGGTGGCTGAACTCCACTTTAAGATATGGAATGTCTAACAACTTTCCTTGTCGATAGAATACAAAGAAGGGGGCTATTGTATTTTCCTGTAAGTAGATTTGGCATAAGAACCGTCATCATAGTCATTCGCCGCCCAAGCCCAAGAATCCCAAACCAGTTCGGAGGACGTTAAAGACAGCACTTTTAATTTTGCTTCCTCTACCTCTCCTTCTTCTTCATCTTTATAAGTGAACGTTATCCAACTTCCACTATAAGAGTATTTGCCCGATAAGTCTTCATCATAAAAATAAAAGGTTCCATCTCCTTTAAAGGTCATTTTCTCTTCTTCTTCACTCACGTCGTAAGTGTCATTATAATAATGACCACTATCGTTTACTTCCGATTTAATCAGTACCCAAGTACCAACTAAATCAGAATTGTTGTCCTCGTCTTTGCTACAGCCATTAAAAATTGCTGCCATAAACAGGCTAACGAGTGCCATCCATAGAATTTGTTTTGTTTTCATACTTTAATTTTAGTTTAACGTCCGTCCTTTAACGGACAAAAATCAATAAATTTATTTTTCCTACTCTTACGGCTTCGTAGGTCTTGCCCCGTTTTTTAAGTGATTGCAGAACTCCACTTTGTTGTCCCTTTATTTCGAATACGCACATAAAAAAAGCGCGGACTTGTATTTTATCCGCACTTGAGGTCTTCGACTACCTATAAACCAAACAAAATAGTCAAGCCCACGCAAAACGTGAGCGTCAACTACTTATTCTTGATTTATAATTGAATTTGTCGAAGATTCAAGTGCAAGAACAAAAGCTAAACGCTTTTCCCAATATGTCTTAAAATGTGCGTATTAACACATTTTGTTTATTACCATAGGCATAAATATTTTATTATTCGTAAGTGCAAAGGTAAAACAAATTATTTATAGCATCAACAATGAATTTTGATTTTTTGCGAAAAAATAGCAAATTTTACCGGATTTCCCCAATGCTTATTCGCCGTTTGTCTTAATCAATTTGCTAATCGCATAAAGAGGAAAAACTATGATATTGTCATATTTGGCATAATTTTCGAAAGAGGAACGTACTGCAAAAGAGGTTTACGGTCACTTTGTTTTCTCCATTCGAGCAAAACATCATCTACAGAACGAGTTAAATATACTTTTTTCATTTTTCAAGGGCAATCAATTGAATTATTTTCCAAAAAACAAAGGCAAACGATTACAAAATGCCGCTTTTTTACACCCTCACAATAGCCGCCTGCAAGGCAAGGTCGTCAATTTCGAGGATGGACGCGGCTGAAATTTCGTCGGCAAGGGTTATTTCTACGGCAAGGGTTTGCGTGGCGATGAAGTCTTTGAATATAGTTACCGCTTCTTCAATAGTCTCATGCCGCTGCAAGGTAATGGCGATTTTGTCGGTTACGTCAAAACCGCTGTCTTTGCGCAGGTTTTGGATACGGTTCACCAATTCGCGGGCAATGCCTTCGCGGCGCAACACGTCGGTTACCGTAACATCTAACGCTATCGTCAGCTTACCTTCCGAAGCCACCAACCAACCGGGAAGGTCTTCCGACGTTATTTCGACGTCGTCGGGGAGCAGCGCTACCGCGCCCGACGGCAGGTCAAGGGGATATTCCGCCGCCGCTTCAATCGCGGCTATTTGTTGCTGCGTGAACGCGCTTACCGCCGCCGCAATTTCTTTCATTTGTTTTCCATAACGCTTGCCCAGCGTCTTGAAATTCGGCTTTATTTTTTTCACAATCACGCCTGTGGTGTCATGCAAGAACTCCATTTCTTTCACGTTCACTTCGTTCAGCACGAGCTGCCTTACGGCTTCCAAGTCGTGCTGCATGGATTGGTCGAGTAGCGGTATCATCATTTTTTGCAATGGCTGGCGCACTTTGATGTTCACTTTGCGGCGCAAAGCCAACACCATAGACGAAGCATGTTGCGCCATATCCATTTGATTTTCGAGCTGTTTATCAATCCATTGTTCGTTACATTCGGGGAACAGCACAAGGTGCACCGAGCGTTCGCGCCGCCGTTGCGTTACGGTATTCAAATCGCCGAAAAGGCGTTCCATGAAAAACGGCGCTATGGGCGCAGCCAATACGGCTACCGTTTCCAAACAAGCGTAGAGCGTTTGGTAAGCCGCCAGTTTGTCGGGCGTCAAACCGCCGCCCCAGAAGCGTTTGCGGTTCAGGCGCACGTACCAGTTGCTCAAATGGTCGCACACGAAGTCCTGAATCAGCCGTCCGGCGAGCGTTACGTCGTAATCACGGTATGCGGCGTCAACGGCTGCCGTGAGCGAGTGGAGCAGCGACACTATCCAGCGGTCGATGTCCGGACGGTCGGCTACGGCGATTTCTTTTTCATTGCCGCTGTAGCCGTCCACGTTGGCATACAAGGCAAAGAACGAATAGGTATTATAGAGTGTGCCGAAAAATTTGCGTTTCACTTCTTCGACGCCGGCAAGGTCGAATTTCAGGTTGTCCCACGGCTGGGCATTGGTAAGCATGTACCAGCGCAATGCGTCAGCGCCATGCGCCGCAAGCACGGCAAACGGTTCAACGGCATTTCCCAAGCGTTTGCTCATTTTATTGCCAAACTTATCGAGCACCAATCCGTTGGACACTACATTGCGGAACGCTACGCTGTCTTTCACCATGACGGCTATGGCGTGCAGCGTAAAAAACCATCCGCGGGTTTGGTCAACGCCTTCGGCAATGAAGTCGGCGGGAAACGACGGCGCGTCGGACACATGCTCGATGCCTTGTTGCGCAAACGGCATAGCGCCCGAATCGAACCACACGTCAATCAAGTCGGGTTCGCGCCGCATGGGTTTTCCCGAAGGGGATACCAGTACAAAGTCGTCCACGTAAGGGCGGTGCAGGTCTATGTGCGCGGTGTCGTTCAACGGATTTGTGTCCATGAACTTTTGCGCTACGGCTTTTTCCGTTTCGCGGCGCAGCTCGTCTATCGAGCCGATGCAGATTTCTTCCGTGCCGTCTTCCGTGCGCCATATCGGCAGGGGCGTTCCCCAATAACGGCTGCGCGACAGATTCCAGTCTTGCAGGTTTTCGAGCCATTTGCCGAAACGTCCCGAGCCGGTGCTTTCGGGTTTCCAATTGATGGTTTCGTTCAGCGCAATCAGGCGGTCTTTCACAGCGGTGGTGCGGATAAACCAGCTGTCGAGCGGATAGTACAATACCGGTTTATCCGTGCGCCAACAGTGCGGATAGGCGTGTACGTGCTTTTCGATTTTAAACACCAGTCCTTGTTGTTTCAGTAGCATACATATTGCGACGTCGAGCGATTCGTCGTTGTCGGTGAGCGCCGGGTCGTAGGCGTTTTTGACGTAGCGTCCGGCGTATTCTTTATATAAACCGACGTTGACATTCTCTTTTACAAAACCGGCATCCAAGTCGTCGATGCGGTAGAACTTCCCTGTGAGATCGACCATGGGGCGGGCGTTGCCGTTCGCGTCGGTCAGGAGCATCGGGGCGATGCTGTTGAGTTTTGCCGCGCGGTAGTCGTCAGCGCCGAACGTCGGAGCTATATGCACGATGCCTGTACCGTCGTCGGTCGTTACAAAGTCGCCGGCAATGACGCGAAAAGCCTCGCCGCGCGGATTGACCCACGGAATGAGCTGTTCGTATTCGACGCCGACCAAGCTTTCGCCTTTGCATGTAGCCAATACGGCGTAGGGAATGTCTTTATCGCCTTGCTTGTAGGCGTCGAAGGGCAATCCGGCGTTTTTGGGCGGGAAATATACGTCCAATAACGGTTTTGCCAACACGACGGTCGCCGGTTTACCGGAATACGGATTAAACGTGTCGACCAGCGCGTACTCTATGTTTTTACCCACAGCCAATGCCGTATTGGAGGGCAACGTCCAAGGGGTCGTAGTCCAAGCCAAGAAGTAGAGGTTGCCGCGCTGCGCGTCGGTGAGCGTCCACGGCAAAGGCGCGCCGGACGGCGTTTTTATCCTAAACATCGCTACGCACGTCGTATCTTTCACGTCGCGGTAGCATCCGGGCTGGTTGAGTTCGTGGGAGCTTAGCCCTGTGCCTGCGGCGGGCGAGTAGGGCTGTATCGTATAGCCTTTGTAGAGCAATCCTTTCTTATAAATGTCTTTCAGGAGATGCCACAGGGTTTCGATATAGCGGTTGTCGTACGTTACGTACGGATGCTGCATGTCTACCCAGTAGCCTATTTTGGCGGTGAGCGTTTCCCATTCTTTCGTATATTTCATTACTTCGCGGCGGCAGGCGGCGTTATAGTCCGCCACGCTTATCGTTTTGCCGATGTTTTCTTTCGTAATGCCCAACATCTTTTCTACGCCGAGTTCTACGGGCAACCCATGGGTATCCCATCCTGCTTTGCGGCGTACCAGATAGTTTTTCTGCGTCATATACCGGCAAAACACGTCTTTGATGGCGCGCGCCATGACGTGGTGAATGCCCGGCATACCGTTTGCCGACGGTGGTCCTTCATAAAACACGTATTCGGGACGCCCGCTGCGCGCGTCGAGCGACTGCGCAAAGGTGTCGTCTTTTTCCCATTCGTCCAGCACACCGGCGTTGATTGCGGGCAAATCAAGCCCTTTGTATTCCGCAAACTTTTTCATCATATTCTTTTTTCTGAAATGCGTGCAAAGGTAAGCATTTTTTTGTTAAAAAGCCCTAAGATTGAACGTAGCCCACGTCATGGCGGGCTTGACCCGCCATCCCCTGACAATCGCGGTGCGTCTTTTCGGGAGATTCCGTGTCAAGCACGGAATGACGGCGGCGGCATAAAATGCGTTTCCGTCGGCAAAAGTCGGATTTCTCAAATATTTATACTTATCTTTGCCGCAAATTTAGTATATATGAAAAGACTTCTTGGAATAGGCAATGCACTGGTTGACGTATTGGCAGTGCTGCACAACGATGATTTGTTGCACGATTTCAATATCCCGAAAGGCAGCATGCAGCACGTCAGCGAAGCTACCGCCGGTCTGCTGTGGACGAGGCTGCAGGCGTTGCACGCACGGCACGTGGCGGGCGGCTCGGCGGCAAACACGGTGGCAGGCGCAGCCCGCTTGGGTATGCCGAGCGCCTACATCGGAAAAACAGGCTGCGACGAACCCGGACGCTATTTTGCCGACGACCAAGCGGCTAACGGCATCACCGCCATCTTGCTTCAGGGGAGCGCCGCCACAGGGCGCTGCACCGTGTGCATCACGCCCGACACCGAGCGCACGATGGCTACCTACCTCGGCGCTGCCATCGAACTCATGCCCGACGACCTGCACGAAACGATGTTCGCCGGATACGACTATTTCCACATCGAAGGTTACTTGGTGCAAAACCACGACCTCGTGCGCCGCGCCGTAGAACTGGCTAAGCGCGAGGGGTTGACCGTTTCGCTCGATTTGGCAAGCTACAATGTGGTCGAGGCGCATCGCGATTTTTTGGAAGACATCGTGCGCCGCTACGTGGACGTCGTGTTTGCCAACGAAGCCGAAGCCGCAGCGTTTACCGGACAAGCGCCCCGCGCGGCGGCTGATGCGTTGGGCAAGCTGTGCCGCATAGCCGTTGTCAAAACCGGAAGCAGCGGCTCGCTCGTGCAAAGCGGCGGCGCGCTGCACGAGATTCAGGCATACCCGGCAAACGCCGTCGACGCCACCGGCGCAGGCGACCTCTACGCCGCCGGATTCCTATACGGACTCGCCACCGGACTGCCGTTAGACCGCTGCGGCGCGATAGGCGCGGTGGTCGCCGCTAAAGTAGTAGAAGTCGTCGGTACAAAAATCAGCGACGACGGATGGCTCGCCATAAAAAAAGTCCTGCAAACCATATAACCCTTAACCCCATCACCCTTAACTCTTAACTCTTAACACATCACTCTTAACACTTAACACATCACTCTTAACTCTTAACACTTAACTCTTAACCCTTAACCCATCACTCTTAACACTTAACACTTCACACTTCACTTCATCATGAACATCTCACCTATATTCACATTGGTTACCGACGCCGTCATCGGCGTTGCGCTGCTCATCGCGCTGGTCGTGGGCGTCAAGAAAGGCTTTGTGCGGCAATTATTCGGATTGGCGGCATTGTTTTTGGGCGTATATTGCGCCTTCAAGTTCTCGCACGTGGCGGGGCAATACCTGTCGGGATGGCTGCACACCAACGAGCGGGCTACCGGAGGCATCGCCTTTGCCGTAGTCTTCGTCGGCGTATTGCTGTTGGTTATTTTGGCGGGGCGCGTGGCGTCGCGCATCCTCAGCTTGGCAATGCTTGGCGGGTTCGACAAACTGCTGGGCGGCGTGTTTTCCGTCCTGAAAATCGTGTGCGTACTGTGCGTCGTGCAATTCATTACGCAGTATTTAGATGCGCAATTCCATTTTCTGCCCGACGACGTCCGCACCTCCGTCTTCTACCGTTTTTTCGATACGGTGTGCCGGCTGGCGTTCCCTTACCTTAGCGGGAAGCTATAGTTCGGCGAGGATTCTCCTACGTCAATGGGGAATTTGCACGTGCGAATCGACAAAAAACAGCTGTTAACTGACAAAAAGCACCTGTTAATCGACAAAAAACAGCTGTTAATTGACAAAAAGCAGCTGTTAATTGACAAAAAACACCTGTTAATTGACAAAAGACAGCTGTTAATTGACGAAAAACAGCTGTTAATTGACAAAAAGCACCTGTTAATTGGCTAAAGACAGCTGTTAATTGACTAAAGACAGCTGTTAATTGACAAAAAGCACATGCAAATTCGGTGCATCTGCACTTGCACAGTATCATAAAAATGCGTAGGTTTGCAACGTGATGAATGAACAGATACAAACACCGCCGCTTATTTTATATATCGAAACGGGCACGGACGTATGCTCGGTAGCCCTGTCGCGCGGCGGCGCGGCGGTTGCCGTAAAGGAACGGCGCGAAGGGCGGCTTCACGCCAAGCTCTTGGCGGTGCTGATTGACGAGCTGCTGCGCGAACAGCACGTCGCCGTAGCCGACTTGGCTGCCGTAGCCGTAAGCGAAGGTCCCGGCTCGTACACCGGCTTGCGGGTGGGCGTATCGACGGCGAAAGGGTTGTGCTACGGTGCGCGCAAGCCGCTCATCGCCGTAGGCTCGCTGCAGTCGCTGGCTTTTCTGACCCTTGCGCAGCTTCCGCCCGCCGCGCCGCCCGATGCGTTGATTGTACCGATGATTGACGCGCGGCGCATGGAAGTTTTCACCGCGGTGTTCGACACGGCGGGGCGCGCCGTCGAAGCCGTCGAAGCCCGCATCGTCGAGGCGCACAGCTTCGACCGCTTGCTGGACGCGCACCACCTGTTCTTTGCCGGCGACGGCGCCGACAAGTGCCGCGAGGCGCTTGCGCATCCACATGCGCATTTCTTGCCGGTACGCGCGTCGGCGGTGGGCATGATAACGCCTGCCTTCGAGCTGTTTTGCCGCCGCCGGTTTGCCGATGCGGCATACTTTGAGCCTTTTTATCTGAAAAATTTTGTAGCGCTTCCGTCCAAGAAACGCATGTTCTGACGCCGCAAAAGCCTACTGCGGCTGCATGGAGGCTTTCAGGCTTTCGTAACGCTGCTGCGCGGATTGCGCTTTAGCCTTGTCGCCTACGATGGTATATACATTGCGGAGGTTGCGCCACGCCGTCGTGTCGGACGGCACGAGTTTGACGACTTCTTCAAACCATTCTATCCCCTTCACCGGCTGCCCCGAATTGGCGTACATCGCGCCTGCGCCCATCATTGCCGATATTCGGTTGTCGTGTTTATAGTTCGCCGCTTTTTCGAAATACGGTGCGGCGTCGGCATATCGTTGCGACTCGGCGTAGAGGCTTGCCAAGTAGTAGTTGGTTTCAAAGTTCGAGGCTTTGCGGTCGGCGGTATATTTCGCGACCCACTCCCAGATGCTTATTTTCCGAGCCACATCGTTGCCGTAGTGGCTTGTGGCTACCCACAAGTGCCGGTAAGCCGCCGGATTGTAGGGATTCCAACCGACGAGCCGCAGCAGGTATTTCACCGATGAATCGGTCGGGCGGCTTAGCACGCCGTTCGACCATGCGAGCAGTATCAGTGCGTTTTCATAATTCGGATGGATATCTACCGCCCGCTGCGCATAGTTGTTTATGATGCGGATAATGGAGTCGCGCGCCGTACTGTCCGTCGTCTTTTGAAATTCGATATTATATACCCGCGCCGCGTCGTAGTTGGCTTTGGCGCTTTCGGGCGAGATTTTGACGTCGGTGGTCGAAAGCGTAAAGTCGTCGTACCATGCCTTGTTGCGCGCTACCGTGTTCGCGCCGTACAGCCCCAACACAAGCAGGAGGAATCCGACAACTATACCTTTATATAAAGGCGCACTGTGTACCCATTTCGGCAATTGGTGTACCAGAAAAAAGGCAAGCGCCATGCAGAAACCGATGGACGAGATGAAGACAAACCGTTCGTTCATAAACGTCCCCACCTGTACAAATACGTTCGACACGATAGACAGCGGCACGGCAAACCACAGCACGGCATAGGCATATTTATCTTTTCTGAAAATGCCGCGTACCGTATAAATCGCCAGAAATACATAGAGCAGTACGCACAAGATAACCCACGGGTTCGTAAAATCCATCATCGACACCGAATCGGGATAGTAGCGTGTAGCGGCGGTAGGCACAAAGTCGCCTATGTCGCCGCGCGCCGGAATATGGTACGGATAGTAGTCGGTCGTAAGCGGGTAGGGGAAGAACTGCAGCCAGATGTAGCGCCCCAGCACGTAAAGCACGCTTGCCCACTTTTGCCCGCCGGTCATGTACATAAACGGATTATTCATCAACTCGGTTTCGGGCAACGGCTCTAAGTTGATGGCGCTTTGCCGTATCAAAAGGAAGATAACGCCTGCGGCATACAGCGGCAGCATCGCCTTCACGTTGCGCTTCGACTGCGACGACATCAACAGGCACACGAGCAATGGCACAACCGTGATGAACGACAAGCCCGCCTGTCCCTTGAAAAACGGAAACACCAGCACCGCCGACACAAGCGCGCAGAGCAGAAACCGCACGTTAGCCTGCCGGAAAAAGTATATCGTAACCGGAATAACCACAAGGAACGTCATGGCATTCTCTTTGGAAAACAGCCCGCAGAGAAAGGCGATGAAGCTGAAGCCCAAGTAATCGATTTTATTCGTATCGAGATATTTCAACGTGAAATACAGTGCGCCCAACGCGCCGAGCAGCGTCATAATCTCGTCGCGCCCCTTGATGTTGGCTACCACCTCGCTGTGCAGCGGGTGTGCGATGAACAGCAGCGCAATCAGCACCGGCACGTTGCACAACGCCCGCCAGCCGCCGACGTCTTCGAGCGGAAACAGGCGCAGCAATATCAGCAGCAGCACGAACACCGTAAGCGCATACAGCACAATATTCATCAGGTGGTTGACTACCGGCAGCGGCGTTTTGACGAGCAGCGGCGCGTCGTCGTCGTTCGTGCCGTGCGCTATTTTATCGTTGATGACTTGCTTCGTGCTGTCGTTGGTAAACAGGTCGTACTCCACCGTCAGCATAGCCACCGACAGCGGGCGGTAGCGCCCTCCCGGAAGGTTAATCTGCACGTCGCCGTAGCGTCCGAGAAACGAGTCGTGCTTAAAGATTTTGGGAATACCCCGCACGCCGCTTTTCACAAATTCGTTTTGCGTGATGACCATCGTATCGTCGAGGGCATAATGGTTGAACAACGTGTTGCCGTAGAACGCAAATATTACGGCAAGCAATACGCCGTATACCCATTTGGGCAGCGGTACGCCTTTCTTGAATACCGGCGCGGCAAGTTTCGATTTGGCTACAGCCGCAGGCTGCTTCGCCTGATGTTTCTTTTTCTGTTGACTCATAGTTATAGAGATGCTTTTACAATCAAGTTACTATCCGTTTATCGCCGCTTCCACGTCGTCCGTCGTAATCGGAATCCGGCGTTCGCCGAGCAGGCGGCAGCCGTCGGCGGTAATCAGAATATCGTCTTCCAAGCGTACGCCGCCGAAGCCGATGTATTCCTCCGCCTTCGGGTAGTTGATAAACCGGCTGAGCTTACCGTCGCTTTTCCATTGCGCTATCAGGGCGGGGATGAAATAAATGCCGGGTTCTACGGTGATGCAAAAGCCTTCCTGCAGACGCCGCCCCATGCGCAGCGACCCCAGCCCGAACTGTTCGGCGCGTTGGGTTTCGTCGTCGTAGCCTACATAATTTTCGCCCATATCTTCCATGTCGTGCACGTCCAATCCCATTTGATGCCCCAGCCCGTGCGGGAAAAACAGCGCATGTGCGCCGGCAGCCACCGACTCGTCGGCGTCGCCCGTCATCAATCCCAACGCCTGCAACCCGCAGGTGATAATTTTTGCCGCCTCCAGATGCACGCTCCGGTACGTGATGCCGGGCTTTGCCGTGCAAACGGCATGGTTGTTGGCTTCGAGCACAATGTTGTAAATCTCTTTTTGCCGCGCCGTGAAACGCCCTCCGGCGGGCAGCGTCCGCGTGTAGTCCGACGCATAGTGCAGCCGTGTTTCAGCGCCTGCGTCGATTACCAGCAGCCGTCCGTCGGTCAACGTTTGGCTGTGGTCGTGGTTGTGCAGCGTCTCGCCGTTTTGCGACAGGATTACCGGAAACGACACCGCGCCTCCGGCAATCGCTATCCCCTCAATCGCCCCTGCGATGTCGCTTTCTTTCGCGCCTGCCCGGCACTGCGCCATCGCCGCGAGGTGCATCCGGTAGCCTACGGCACAGGCTTTTTCTATTTCGGCAATTTCGCAAAGTTCCTTTTTGATGCGCAACGCCACTACGGCACGGATGAGCGCGGGCGAGGCTTGTTCTTTCTGCGCCGCGGGCGGAATACCGAGCCATTCGTGCAGCAATATTTTATTGTACGAGCGGTAGGGGGGGAGGAAGTGTACGGTGCGCCCCTTTTCGACCGCCGCGCGCAGCGTGCCGGCAAGCGTCGCGTAGGGCGACACGGCGGCAATGCCCGCGCTGTCGGCTTTTGCGCGCAACGTAGGCTGCACGCCCATCCACACCACGTCGTCTACCGTAGCGTCGGTGCCGAAAAGCGTTTCGCCGCCCGCGTCGAGGTCAATCACGGCAGCCAGTCCGGGTTCGTCAAGCCCTAAAAAATAGAGAAACGAGCTGTCTTGCCTGAAATGGTAAGTGTTTGCCACATAGTTCATCGGGGCTTCGTGGTTGCCCAGCAGCAGGATAAGCCCTGATTGCACCTGCTCCCGCAAGCGCAAACGGCGTTGTATGTAAATTTCTTTGGAAAACATAAGCATTATATTCAAAGTTTAACAATAAGCGTACCGTGTACGTATGCAAAGGTAATGACTTTCCGGCAAACGGCAAAAAAAAGATTTACCGTCTGCCGGAGAAGCCATTTTCGTGGGCACGAGAATCGTCTTTTAGAACTTCAAGCTAAGGTCTATTCCGAAATATAACGGTCTGCCGAGTTGCCCGAAAGCATTGCCGAAGGTCTCGAAGTAGAACGTGGAATACTTTGCGTTTAACAGGTTTTTACCCCACACGCTCAAGGCGATATTTCCCTTTTCGACGGATACCTTTCCGTTTACCAGCGAATAAAAATCTTGCGACGCGTCGTTCGCTTCCGTCCAGTAGATTTTGCCTGCGCCCGAATATTGCCCGCCTACGGAAAGCCTGTCTATCCACGAATTTGCGAAATGCCATGTATAGTCAACGGTCAGCGATGCGGTTTGTCGGGGGACGAACGGCACGTATTTTCCTGAATAATCAATGAACGACACGGAGTCGATTTGCTCTTTGTATGACGTGAATTTACTTTCGGTAAAGCCGTAACTTACGCCTATCCTGAAACCGTTGAGCGGATAGATGGTAGCATCAAATTCCACGCCCCGGCTCTGCGATTCGCCGGCATTTTTTATCATCCGTCCCTGTCCGTTGGGCGCAAATTCGGCAATCTGCTGGTCGCGGATGTCCAAAAGGAATAAGGTGATTCCGGCATTTGCTTTTTTGTTCCATAGCGCGAAGCGTCCGCCGGCTTCGTAGTTCCAGCTGTATTCCGGTTTGAACGACGTGGATTGCTGGATGTCGAGCGCCACAGGTCGTGTACTCCTCATTTTCGTTTCTATCAAATCCGAAAACATCTGGAGGTTGTATCCGCCCGCCTTGTATCCTTTGGAAGCAGACACGTACAGGATGTTTCCATTTTTCTCGTAACGGATAGAAAACTTCGGCAACAGTTGGGTGAAATCCATTTTCTCGTTGCCGGCGATGGTGTCGCTTTTCACCGTTTTTTCGGCAAGAATGCCGCCAATGTGCATCGAAGCGGCATACACACTGTGGGTATAATGCTCCAACGAAGCCTGTTCGTAGTCCCACCGAAGACCTGCCGACAGCGATAATCCTTTTATCAGAAAATTGTTGAACGTAGGCTGGACGAATGCCGCCACGCCGTGGTTTTGCGTGGTATATTCCCCCACCACCGGAATCCGGTTCGTGTCTATCGACAGGTGCATGGGCGGCATGGGCGGCATGGGCGGCAAAAGTTTGTTGATGTTGCTTTCGATAGACGCCACGCCGTCTTCTTTAAACGTAACTAAACTGCCGGTGTTCAGGTTTTGATAAAATCCCGACACGCCGCCAATCCATTGGAACTTGCCGCTTCCGGTCGAGCGGATGGTGATTTCTTCGGTGATGGCGTTCAGCTTCTGGTCTTGGCGCAGCGTGAACATCGAAGCCGGCGAAAAATCTTGGTCGAGCAGCAGCGAGTCTTTCAGAAACTGATGCCCTGTGGTGGAGGCAATGGTGAAATTCTTCGCTTGGTACTCCACGCGCAGACTGTTGTGTAAGAGATTCCGGCTGTAGAATGCGAAATCGTTGTAGTCAATCGTATCGGGCAGGTTGGTTTGGCGGTTATACTTTCCGTAGGCATAGCCGTTTTGGTCGGTATATTCGTAGCTTCCGATATAGTTCAGCGACAGTTTTGCCGAAGGTCGCCAGCCCAAATTTGTCCGCAACGAGGCTGATTGTGTCGCTCCGACGTCATGAAAAATCTTTCCTGAAGCATTGGAATAGTCCGGGTTGTAGGCGGGGTTTGTATTGTGATAGAACCCGCCCGCAGCCGCGTAATTGCCGCCCAGCGAAAAAGCGAATTTATCGCTCAGCTTGGCGTAGTGCGACAGTTGCGCGCGCAGCTGTCCGTAATTCCCCGACGACAGTTTTACCTTTGTTCCCTGAAAATCCCACGGCGAAAGGGTGTAAATGTTAATCAATCCGCCCATGGAGTTTCGTCCGTACAACGTGCCCTGCGGTCCTCTCAAGACCTCGACCCGGCTTATGTCAAAAAAGTCGAAATCAAACGAAGTCTTGTCAAGGTACGGGACATTGTCCACATACATGCCGATTGCCGAGTTGCCCAAACGCGAGCCTACGCCGCGGATGTATATTGCCGAGGTGTACTTTGAGCCATAATCGGGGATAAACAAATTCGGCACGGAGGCGCTCAACCCCCGCACGCTTCCGATTCGTTCGTTTTCTATTTTCGCTTCCGAAAATATGGATACCGACGTGGGTATCTTCCTCAGCTCCTGTCCTTCTTTGGACGCCACCACCACTTCGTCGAGCGCAATAGCTTCATCGTGCGCCTGAGCCTGCAGCGCCGACGGAAATAACGATATTAATAGTATCGTGTATACATGTATTTTTATCTTTTTATTCATAATGTGCATAATTTAAAATATGTTTTTGTATAAATTTATAATGAGTCCTTATCTGTAAAGGACAATAATTTGTGGCAATCCTGCGAAGCAGGATTTGTTTTATTTCACGGAGATGTTTCCGTGCTTGTTTCGTCTAACACTTGGGAGGGGGGCGAAGAAAATAATCGGATAGAAAGTTTTTTTTAACCGGAATACTTTCATCCGCAAAAGTAATACCGGCAATATATTCAGGGTATCGCAGCGGTTGGTTTATAGGGGTAGTATCGGCGACATAATCAATCGTGAAAACAGGTATTTCCTTTGTGTTGCCTGACGCAATTTTTACATCGGACGATTCTTGGTGTATTTCGTTTTTTACGTCCTTTCGGATATGCGCCAACACACCGGTCGCCGCATAGCTCAAATAGAAAAAGCCAAGCAGCAAAGCGACGAAAAAAGAAGACGAGTATCCGATAAACACGATTTTATTTTATAATTAATTTCTGACGCAAAGATAGTATTTTTTCTTTTGATATGGAAATGTATGGGGAGGGTTTTTATTCTTTTGCTTGTATCAGTGCTTGAAGTTCCAATTCGGCTGAAATACGGAAATTTGTTTCTTTTATTTTTGCCAAAATTGGTTTTATGCTATCAATTATCCCTTTTTGTTTTGCCATAATAATAATCCTGATGGTGCCGATATATTCAATGCCAAGTGTGTAAGCCAATTTTCGTGCCTTGTAATCGTCTAATATTAACAGTGATTTTTCTATTTCCAATGCCAAAGCCATCGCGCTCGCTTCACCATTATCTACCTGTGTTTCAAAAATTTTATACTTGTGTGTATCTTTTGCAGCAACAATTTCAACCCAATCAGGCAGTTTTTCGCCAAACTCATCTGCAATTTCTGGAGTAGTTACAATATTTCCAAAAAGTTGATACAACAAGTCAAGTTGCCCTATTTTCGACAATACGATAAAACAACTTGTATCTGAAATAATTGTTTTAGACATAAATTGTTTCGTGTTCCAAGTCTGAGGCAGGATAATTAAAAACAGACACATTGTAACTGCCCAACAATTCGGCAAATGTGCGTTTTGACAGATTGGCGACTGCTGCTGCCTGCCCTAATGACAATTTACCCTGCTCGTACAAACTGCTTGCAAGTATCATATACAACTGTATTGTATCGAGTTCGGACATTTCGGGAACTTTTAAAGTTATTGTTCTCATGTTCTTCTCTTTGAATTTTAACAACTACAAAATTACAAAATATTTCAATACAAACGAAATCTATTTTTAAGGAGTAAAACAAATGAAATTTAATCGGTAAATTTACATCATGTAAAAAAACACCTCCATATCAGATAATTTGTTTACCTTTGCGTCATTATATTAAAAAAAATAAAGAACTATAGTTCTTCCAACTTAAATAACACGCATAACCTACACCGTTAACCCATCAAATGCCACTTGTACATTGTCGGGGAGCATTGCCTGCAATTCGCTATGCGCTTCGAGCAGGTGCGAGAGGTGAGTCAGGTAAGCGCGGCGGGGCTGCACTTTGGCAATGAACGCAAGCGCTTCTTCCAAACTGAAATGAGAAATATGATGACCATGCCGTACAGTACTTATAGTCAATATATCAAGGTCTTTCAATTTTTCAAATTCAGGCTCTTCTACGCGGTTTACATCGGTAATGTAAGCCAGATTCTCTATGCGGAAGCCCAACACCGGCAATTTGTAGTGCCATCCGCGAATGGGCGTAATATCCACACCTTCCACCGTAAACGGATGTTCGTCAATCGTATGTAAGTTCATTTCGGGTGCGCCCGGATACTTGTTTTCTGTAAATACATATTGAAATTCACGTTGCAGCGCGTTCATCACCCGCTGTTCGGCGTAAATGTCCACAGGCTGTCCGGTGGACGCGTTGAAAGCCCTTACGTCGTCAAGCCCTGCAATGTGGTCTTTATGTTCATGCGTCAGTAAAATGCCGTCGAGGCGCTGCACGTTTGCCCGCAACAACTGCTGCCGGAAATCGGGACCTGCGTCGATGAGCAACACGCGGTGAGCCGCTTCTATCAACACGGACGAACGCAGCCGTTTGTCGCGCACGTCGGCAGACCGGCACACTGCACAGTTGCAGGCTATCACAGGAATGCCCTGCGATGTACCCGTACCCAAAAAAGTCATCTTTATCACGGCTGGCAAAGTTATTATGTAGCTTTTAATTTTTTAAATACCCATAAACGCTGCATCGTATAATTAAACCCTAACGAAACAGTGATTTCTGCGAGCAGCCAACCGATGTAGATGTGCGACACCGGTATGCCGGGCAGAACTTGATAGGACGTCTGCGTAAAAATATATTCGGTAAGCCCCCACGAGCCTAAGTCTTTCAGCAAAATGCTACCGACGACGGTGATTACAAAGTATCCGAATTGCTGCGGCAGCGAGAATTTATAACGACTGTCTTTTGAATAGAAACTCCACGTTTTGTTCAGCGTGAAATTAATTACCGCCCCTATGATTTGCGCTATGGTATAAAACACAAGATAGTGTTCTTTACCAAACAGTTTGGTAAGTACAAACGCAATCCCAAGGTGGCTCATGCCTCCGATAAACGCCGACATTTGCGCTTTCAGAAAAATAAAAAATCGTCTAAACATTGGTGTTTTCAGCAGTCTCTTTTTGAATCCGTTCTTCTTTGTCTTTTTGGTCGGCAGTTTTCAGTAATTTTATAAAATCAAGCAAACTGAAAACGAACAATATCACACATGCGCCTATGGCGGTATATATAATTGATGTTCGGATAATTACTTCGGCTGCTAAAATCAACGACAGTATCACCCGCACTTCGGTAGGTCCAAACATTCCGTTGTCAATGACATACACATTGATAAGTTTGTAGCGCAACAGGGCAATCATCATTGACCATCCGTAGAGTACCACAAAAATAAAGCCCCACAGTTCCCACATATTGCCTACATATACGGTAAAGCCAGCTCCTATAAAGACAATGGCAACCCAATCGGTGCAATAATCGAGCGTAAAGCCGTACCATTTCCGCGGTTTGTTGCGGTAGTATGCCAAACGTCCGTCCAGCGAATCGCCAAACCAATTGATGATAAACCCCAAGATGCCGAACAACAGTATATAGCGGTTTACATACGTTGCCAATACAAAACTCAAAGCGGTGATTACACTGCCCATCAACCCGATGAGCGTCAGCATATCCGAAGTAATCCATGCCGGAATACGTTGCACGAGATAAGCAAGAAGGTTTTGCTCATGTTTCTTTAAAATATTTGTTCGATGCCGGTCTTTTGTTATTTTCAACAGCGCATCTGCAAAGTCAATAGCCATAATTTTTATACTGTTTATTGTTTTAAACGGTGCAAATTTAAGCAAAAATCTCTTACTACAACGTTTTTTTAACGATTTCTTTTCGCCAACTATAATAACCGAGCAATGAAGCAACGGCATAGCAGAAAAATAACAGCGCCGTAGGATAAAGTCCGCGCCAGACATACAATCCTACCGATACGGCATTAACCACCAGCCATATCCACCATTGTTCAATGAATTTGTGCGCCAACATCCATGTAGCAACCACACTTAATGCGGTGGTGAGTGCATCGCCGTATGGTACAGGAGAGTCGGTGTATTTTTGCAACGCTCCGGCAAACAGCCCAAAAAGCAAGAGGGCTATGACTGCCAACACAACAGTTGTTTTCAACGGCGTATGCGATACCGCTAATTTTGCTTTGCCCGACGGCGTATCGTGTGTGCGGAATTTCCCCCGCTGCCACAGCACCAACCCATAGATACCGGCAATGATGTAATACCCCTGCAACGCCACGTCGGCATAGAACTTGGCTTGAAAAAAGATGTAAATATAAAACAGCGAGGATATAATCCCGACTACCCACATGGCGCTCCGCTGCCGTATCTCCAACCAAAGGTAGAGCAAGGCAAGCAGCGCGCCGATAATTTCTATAATAAGCTCTATACTCAATTTATGAATTATGAATTACTTTTCTCTCTTCACTTTCAGAATTTAATTCCTGCTTTCATCATCCAGTTAATTTCCGCCTGCGGGAAATAGCGCAGTTCCTGATAGTCGGGGCTGCCGTCGGCAAAAGCGGCGAAATCGTTGACAAACGCCCACGTGCAGTATTTGGCATTGAACAAATTATTTATGGCAAACTGAACAAAACAATTTGTTTTCTTGGCTATGGTAAAATCGTACATTGCCTGCAAATTGCTTACAAAATAGGCATCGAGGCTACGGCTATCCGTTTGCGTATTGTCAAAAAATTGCTTGCCTACATATTTGCCGGTCAATGCCAGCGACAAGTTTTTCGACGGTTGCCAACGCACCGCCGCCGCGGCAATAATGTCGGGCGAATAGGCAATCGTAACTTCCTTGTAAAAATCTTTGCGGTCAGCTATATAATTCCAGTCGGTCGAATTGCCGCACTGCGTGGAATAATGGGTATAGTTTTTCAACTTGTTGCGACTCCATGTGAGCGTCCCTTCAATTTGCCACTGCCGCAGGGGACGCACGGCAGCCGTGAGTTCAATACCTGCGCGGTAGCTCTCCGGCACATTTTCCATAATCTCGCGGTAGGCGTCGTTAAGACGACCGGTCGAAACAATCTGGTCGCGGTAGTTCATATAATAAAGGTTTATGCCAAACTGCCCGAATGTCGGACGGAACGTGTAGCCCGCCTCCCAATCGTACAGCGTTTCGGCTTTGGCAGGAGTACGGACGCCGCCGCGGTCGGCGTCTTTCAAGTCGCTGCGGTTGGGTTCGCGGTTGCCTACGGCAAACGAAACAAATGCCGTGTGATACTTGTCCGGCGCATACGTTACGCCGATTTTCGGATTGGCAAAAAGCCAATTATAGGTCGTATCCATTATGCCGCGAGGTTTTTCGTAATAATCGTCGTCCATGCCGTGCATGTTGAAACGGACGTTGCGCACCTGCATGTCGGCAAATACCGACAACGATTCAAGCAGGCTGTACGACGCTTTGGCAAATGCGTTCCACTCGTCTTTCACGCCGGTATTGTCGTACCAGTTGTGATTGTTGGAAATATTGCCGGTGTTGTATTGCGCCCAGATGACGCGCCCGTAATGGTCGCCGTCGTAGCGGTTGGCAGACGCGCCCAATGTCAGGTTTAGCCGTTCGGCGGCATATAACGCCGAAACATTGACGCCATAAAAATCGTTGTCCAATCCTTTGCGGCGGATTAAGTCGCTCTTTTTATAAGCCGTGCCGTCAATTGTTTGTGTGGGTATGCCGTATTTTGAAAACGACGTATTGGTTTTGTATTGCTCATAGTAGCCTTTGCCTTTTGTGTAATAGGCGGCGGTATTGAGTTTCCATGCGTGGGGTAATTGCACAATGTAGTGCAGATGAGCATGTAGTTGTTGGTAATTGTCGGTTTCGTTGGGATAATATCCGTCGTGGTATTCCGTGTACAAATGCCTCCGGTCGGTAGTCAGCGATTCCTCCGCCACGCCTTCGTAGGTAAGCATGGAATGTTGTTCGCCGTAAAGCAACGAAGCTTTCAACAGTTGATTTTTGTTGCGCCACGAGCCGTTGGCATACAGCGTTTGCTGCCACAATCCGCTATGTTCCAGATAGCCGTCGCTCGACACATATTCATAGCGGGCGTCGAACGCAAAAACGTCTTTGATTAACCCTGTGGCTACATTGGCGGCAGCGTTCCATGTGTTAAACGCTCCGTAGGACGTTTCGAACTGTGTGCCGGCTTGCGTTGCTGCGGGGCGCGTTTCAATGTTGAGCAATCCGCCGAAAGCGCTGCTTCCGAAAGGCGACGTACCCACGCCGCGCTGTACCTGCAACGACTTGCTAATAGCGCCAAGGTCGGGAATATTGACCCAGAACACATTTTGGCTTTCGGCGTCGTTCAGCGGTACGCCGTCGATACTGATGTTGATACGGCTGGCGTCCGTCCCGCGAATACGAAAACTCGTGCTGCCAACCATCGTGCCGTTGTCGGAATAATTAACCACAGACGGTAGCAGTTCCAACAGAAACGGCATCTCGCGCCCTATTCGGGCAGCTTCTATCTGTTGTTGATTGACGGTAGTCTGCGCTACCGGCGTCCGGTTGTCGGCACGGGTAGCGGTAACCGTTACCTGTTCCAGATTTACGACACGCGCCGTGTCCCCCGGTGTTTGTGCCTGCGTCAGACACGGTGCAAGCGTTGCGCCTGCGATGATAAGAAATCCCTTTTTCATTGTAAAACATTTTAAAATTAACAAAAAAGGGGGATTTTAAAGAAATACTTTACATACTTTCCCTACGGCAGCATGACCTGCATCAGGTTGTAAGGGTATAATCTCAGTCCGACACTGCGGACACCCCCAAGAATCGGGCGCAAAGGTAAGCAATAATTTTCAATTAGTAATAAACATTTATTATTTTACTGATTATAAAAGTATTAAGCCTTATAAGTAACTGCATGGTTATTTAACGCAACTTATTAGTTATATTTATTGATAAGTAATTAATAATAATGGTGAAGCGTAAAGTGTGAAGGGTGAAGGGTGAAGCGTAAAGCGTGAAGCGACAAAAACCCTTCACGCTTTACCCTTCACCCTTAACTTCCCAAAAAAAGAAAAGAGGCGCTTGCGCGCCTCCCTTCAATTACATAAATAATATATCAATAAAAACAAATTCCTTTTTTGATACGTTTGCCTGCACTACTGTTGCCGTGCACCGGCAAAACCACCGCCAACAATTGCGTTGCCGGCAAAGTCAACCGTCGGATAGCCTGCGGGCAAGCCTGCGGGCAGAATCTTGATGTCGTTGGTTGTCGGGACGAAGCTGCCGTTGAATGGGTCGGCTGAGATTAACACGTTCGTTCCGTCGTCGTCCACACCGCTGCCCACCAGTCCAATGTTGTATGCCGAATAAGACATTCTGCCGCCGCCGCCGCCGCTTACTGCGAAGCTATTTCCTGTATTATTGTAAAACACATTACCTGCTCCAATAATCGTGCCGTCGTGATAGAAGATAGCAGAGCCGTGACCTTCGCCCTGACTGTTGCCAATGAACGTACAGCCGTTAACGGTCATTAATCCGTTGCCGCTGCTCCATACTTTACAGATAGCGCCGCCGCCGCCGCCGCCTGCACTGTTGTTGGTAAAGATACAGGAATTGAACGTAAGGTCGCCATTGTTCCTTATGTTGACGCCGCCGCCCCATTCATTGGTGAATCCATCGATATGGAGGCGGTTGATGGTCATGCTAAAGTTGCCTCCCGATGGTAATGAGATGGCAGAATAACCCGGTGTCGAAGTAGGCGACAGTTTATGCCCTTCGCCGTTGATAGTTACTGTGTAGGTAAGCACTAAAGCAGCGTCAAGGGTTATATCAGACTTCAAGTTGATGGTTGCTGCGCCTGCTGACAGCGCCGCGTTAAAATCCGCCTCGGTAGAGACATCAGCCGAAGCCGGTGGGTCTGTATGGATGAAGTAGCGGGCATAGGCAAATCCGTTTTTGTCCAATTGTCCCCAACCATCGGTACAGCCGATAGGTCCGAATGCGTCGCCACAGCCAAACGAAGCGGTGCTCATAATATCGCCACCGCAAACAGTTGACGTCCATGGCGCATACGGTTCATTACCGCCCCATGGCTCTTCATTGAAACTTCCGTCGGCGTTGAAGCGTCCGCCGCCGTTATCGTCGAGGATCGCCCAAAGGAAGGATCTATAAAGCTCGTCCGGGTTGTCGTTGTGAGCCAAGTTAACGCCGCAGTTTCTGGCGGCTTGCCATTCTTCGAAAGTAGCAAGACTCCAGCCTGTCGGAGCTACAGCTACAGCCACGTCGTAGCGATAGTATGCGTAGTCGGCTACTGCTTCGCCATTTTCGGGTCTGAGTTTGTAATCCACGTCAAGCGTCAAGCCTTGAGTGTACTTGAAGTCTGTATACAGCCAAACGCCTGCATTGTTCGGCAGTTTTAGAGCTTTATATCTCTTTCCGTCGCGCGTATCTTCGAGCGTCCAAGTAGTACCTGCCGCGGCTGCGTCGGCTGTGGCTTTCGAGAAGTCTTGCAGCGTGCCGTCGGCTGGCGGTACGCATTCGTAGGCTTCGGCGCTACCTGCGCTGGAAATGGCAACTTCTACGTCGTAGGTAATACCTGAACCGTCGTCGGGAATATCTCCATACCAATGGTTCAGGATACCCATCACATAATAAGTACCGGCAGTAAGCTCTTCGGACGACGTAACCGTGCCGTCGCCGGAAGCAATCGCTTTGCCGTAACTGCCGAAGTCATTGGGGTTGCTGTATACCAAGAACCAGATGTTATAATCGGGCGACACTTTGTCGATAACGTTCAGGAAGCCCGCCGTCGTAAGCGTAACCTTATAGCCCAGTACGGGATAAGTGCCTGCATCCGACCCGCAAGCCGGTTTGGCGCCATCCGTATAGTTGCCCGACTCTGTAAGCAGCACGTTGGTTATGGGAGGCACTGCAATGCCGTTAGGCGTAGCCGTAGCGCCGTCTTTCACCGAGTATTCAAGTTTCACGGTAAACTCGCTGCTGGTCGTAGCAAAGTTCGGACCGTCAGACTGTAGCGTCAGTATCAGATGATACGTCTTGCCCGATTCGCAGGCAACCGTTCCCACCGTATTCCGGGCAGGATTATAAGCGCCGGCGCCGGTCGTATTTTCTCCGAAGAATATCACCAACCGGTCGACGCCCGGATCTACCGTCAGCGTACCTGCCGCCGTTGTCGTTATTTCATACGCCAATACAGGTGCGTTTGCTCCCCAATACATGAGGTTGGAAGCGCGGTAAGCCGCCGATTCTTTAAAGACGCCGTCTTCTTCGAGAATCGTATAGTTTTGCGGAGGAGCTACATATTCCGCCTGCGTCAGCGTAGCGGTTTTCGTCAGCGTACCTGCCGCCACGGTAATCGTAGCCGAGCGTTCTGCGCCGGTGTTGGCGATGGCGGTTACGGTTATCGTGCCGTTGTCCGTACCCGAAGCGGGGCTTATGGTAGTCCACGTTGCGCTGCTCGTAGCCGTCCAGCTGCCTGCATCGGTGGTAACGAGGAACGCGGCGGCTGCGCCTTCCGCCGCAACGTTAGCCGTGCCGGGCGTTACGGACAATACCTTTGTGCCCGCTTCTTTGCCCACTTGCGATACCGTAATCTTTTTCGTCAGCGTTTCGGCTATTACGGTTACGGTGTCCGTCCGCGCTTCGGTAGAGGTGTTAGCCGATACGTCCAATACGAACGATTTTTCGGTTTCGCCCGAAATCGTAATCCACGCCGCGCCTGCCGTCGCTTTCCAACTCTTGTTGGAGGTTACGGTAATCGTCGTGCTTCCGCCGTCGGCAGAAGTTACGTCATACGTGGTGGGAGCTACCTCAAGGGTAGGATCTTCCACCTCAATCACAGTGTCGTCCTTACAGGCGACCGTCAGCGCCAAGCCTGCCATGAGGCTCAAAGCGCACAGAATAAAATTTTTTACTTTCATACACATTTTAATTAAATTTATTTATAGTTTGTTTTATTAATGTTGAATTGTTTCGTTTGAATGGTTTAATTCTATATTCAATGGCGCAAGGGAACGATTCCGTAGCGCAAGGGAACGGTTTATTAAATCTTATGAATATTCTAAAAGCCGTCATGCTCCCTCCGTTTGAACTCCGGCGGAGCGCATGTCCGCAGGAGGGGGTGATACCTTTATACATATATGTGCCGTGCGGGCAACGCCGTGAAACAGCAGCGCACCAAGAGGGCAAAACGCTGTAACTTGCTGATTTACATGGGGGGGGGGGGGGTAGAAACCATACTATCCGTCGGCAGGACAGAAACGGCGCGGCGGGCGCGGGCTGCTAAGGGCTTGCTCACGGGCTGCAAAGGATATGTGGCTTCAATGTTCACGAATTAAATAAATGTTAAAAAACGGTTAATGGTGCAAAGGTAGTGATTTTTTTCTTTCGTGCAACTTTTTTTTTGAAAAAAAGTGAAAAATGTGAAGTGTGAAGAGAAATGAGTGAAGCGTTTTGTCGTCATATTTTTTTGTAAGTGAAAGGCGAAGTGATGTGTTAAGGGTTAAGCGTGAAGTGTTTTGCCGCCTAACCCTTAACTCTTCACACATCACTCTTAACTCTTAACTCTTCACACATCACACTTAACACATCACCCTTAACCCTTAACATATCGCTTAGCCGTACTGCCGCGATTTGCCCTGTCAGCGCCGCGTCGTAGGACGTTTCTACTTTGATGTAGTTGCGGGTGTAGCCGTACATGCAGCCGTTTTTTTCGGTGTGTTCAAACAAGACGTACTCGTCGCGCCCGATGTTTTTTTTATAAAAATCGTGCAGCAGCGAGTGGCTTAGCTGCGTGAGGGCTTCGCTGCGGCGCATGCGTTCCTGCTCGGCAACCTGATTGCCGTAGGCGGCGGCAGGCGTGTGCGGGCGGGGAGAGTAGGGGAATACGTGCACGAACGAGGGTGCGAGCTGCCGGAGAAAGCGGAACGTGTCGTCAAAATCGGCAGCCGTTTCGTCCGGAAATCCGGTAATCACGTCTGCGCCGATGAAGGCATACGGCATCGCATGCCGTATTTCGCCGACGCGCTGCGCAAAAAGTTCGCGCGTGTAGCGCCGCTGCATGGCTGCCAGTATTTTGTTGCTGCCCGATTGCAGGGGAATGTGGAAATGCGGCAATATTTTCCGTGCGTCGGCAATCCACCGTATCATGTCGTGCGTCAGCAGATTGGGTTCTATCGAAGAAATGCGGTAGCGTTCGATGCCCTCCACGCCGTGCAGCGCTTTGAGCAAGTCGAAGAACGTGTCGCCGGTGCTTTTCCCGAAGTCGCCGATGTTTACGCCCGTAATGACAATCTCTTTCACGCCTTTCCGGGCAATGGCTTCCGCCGTGTCGACCAATTTTCCTATCGGGATGTTGCGGCTCTTTCCGCGAGCCAACGGTATGGTGCAGTAGGTACACCGGTAGTCGCATCCGTCCTGTACTTTGAGGAACGAGCGTGTGCGGTCGCCCGACGAGTATGCCGCGAAAAAGTTTTCGGACGGCGCGGCGGTGCGTGGCGCGTGGGGCGCGTATATCTCGTTTTTGTCGGCAACGACGGTTATTTTCGAGGCGTCTTGGTGCAGTGCGGCAATTTCGTGCGGGCGGAGTTGTGCGTAGCAGCCTGTAACCACAATCGCCGCATCGGGGTTCAGCTTTGCCGCCCGCCGGATGGCTTGCCTGCATTTCCGCTCGGCAGCCGACGTGACGGAGCAGGTGTTTACGACGTACACGTCAGCCTGTTCCGTAGGCGGCACGCGCTCGTAGTCCGGTTCGGGAAACTGTCGGGCAATGGTGGATGTTTCGGAAAAATTCAGTTTGCATCCGAGTGTTACGAATGCTATTTTCTGCTTTACTGCCATGCAGCGTCAGGCAAATATTTTGAACTTTGCCAACCGCCAACGTTGCAGCCGGTAGGCACACGCTACGCCCAATACGCCAAAGCCGTATTTGATGCTGCGCTTGATGTTGATAGACGAGGCTTCGCTGAAATATTTGGTAGGGCATGTGATTTCGGCAATTTCAAATCCTTTGAGGAAAAGCTGCGCCAGTATTTGGTTGTCGAATATAAAGTCTTCGGAATTGTTGTGGTAGTTTACGGCTTGCAGCGCTTCTTTTGAAAAGGCGCGGTAGCCGGTGTGGTATTCGCTCAGTTTTTGGCGCATGAGGATGTTTTGCGTGAGCGTAAGCAAACGGTTCGATACGTATTTGTAGCCCGGCATCCCGCCGCGCAGCGCACCGCGTCCCAGAATACGCGAGCCAAGTACGATATGATATACGTCGTTGGCTATGAGGTAACACATCGAAGCTATCAGTTTCGGCGTATATTGGTAGTCGGGGTGCAGCATGACGACTATATCGGACGAGAGTTCGAGCGCTTTATCGTAGCAGCTCTTTTGATTTCCGCCGTATCCGCGGTTTTTTTCATGTTTTATTACATGTTTTATCCCCAATTCTTTTGCCACGGCTACGGTGTTGTCTTTGCTGTAGTCGTCCACTAAAATGACATGGTCTACAATGTCGAACGGAATTTCGCGGTACGTGCGTTCCAAGGTGAGTTCAGCGTTGTAGGCGGGAAGAACTACGGTTACAGTTTTATTATTTATCATGATTCGGAAGTTGTTGAAATGTCATTGTTTTTATATCGTGCATAAAGCGCTTTGATGCGTTTGTCCTTTACGGCTTCGGGGCATATTGTCAAAAAATCGTCGGAATCGGTTTCGCCGCTTAATTTCAATGCCTGTTCAAGCGATGCAAGGCATGATTTTTTATCTTTTAAAATATAATACAAGGCAGCCTTGCGGAAGAAAACCACTACTTTGTGCGGATTGTGCACGTGGGCTTCGTCCAATACACCCAACGCTCCGCGTAAGTCGGTGCTTCCGACCAGCTCCGACACAATAAGCCACGATTCAATGTCGTACGGATCGAGTTCGGCAGACCGCCGGAACGCCATCAGCGCCACGTCGTCGGCATTGATGCGCAGCATAAGTACGCCCATGCCGTAAAAGTATTCCGCTTTGGGTTTGATACATATAGCGCGGTGCAGACATTCAAGCGCCGCATCATAGTGCGTGCGGTCTATCATAATCAATCCTTTGCCGTAGTACGCATCGGCACATTCAGGGTCAATTTTAATAGCCGACATATAATATTTCAACGCTTTGGCTGGCGCGTTGATGTTTTCATAACATTCGGCTATGGCGCACAACGCTTGCGCATTGTTGATGTCGAACTGCATGTATTCTTTGAACGATTCAATCGCATCGCTGAAACGTTCAAGTTCAATCAGGGTAGCCGCACGGTTGTATAGCGCCGATGAATTTTGCGGATTGACGGCAATAGCAAAATCAAATGCCTGCAACGCTTCTTCGTACCTTTCATGGCTGTTGTGCACGTTGCCGAGGTTGTACCACGCCGCATCGCTGAACGGATTGACGGCGATGCAATCGTTGTAGTATTGTATGGCGGTTTGCGAATCGCCCAAACGGTCGTAGCAGTAGGCTATATCGTTCAATGCCTGCTCATGCTCGGGATTGTTGTCTATAATTTTTTTGAAACAATGTATGGCAAGCTTGTATTCTTTTACGTCAATCCAATCGCCTGCCGAGATGAAACATTTCCATTCCCTTTCCTCGTCGTCGTCTTCCGCCTGCCATCCTTTTTCGAAACATTCGTTTGCCGCATTAAAATTACCAAGTTTGACATACGCCCGCCCTTTCAGAAACAGTACGTCGCCGCTGCATCCATCCATTTGTTCAGCCGTTTGCAGTATTTGCAAAGCCCGCGAAGCGTCGCCTTTCACAATAAGGATGTCGGCATGGCGCAACTTTAAGTCGGTGGAGTAGGGGTATTGCTTGCTTGCCCTATCAACTGCCGTTATCGCTTCTACCGATTTGTTGATGTTGAGATAATGGTCAATAATAGCTTCAAATTCTTCTTCATCAAAGTAATCTTTCGACCGCTTTTGCACCGCATTCTCATACCGCCGGATTAAATCAACGGTTTCCGCATCGGGCTCGTATTCTATGAAATTATGGTTATTCAATACTTGTCAATCGTTTTTCATATCTATGGTAACCATATAATGGTTTAGCTGTTCGACAAACGAATATGCGTCTGTGTTGCCGCCGGGCAGCGATAGTACGAAGTCGTACGGATTGCCGGCATACGCCCACCGCCCCACTTTCATTTTCGCCTCCGAAAGGGCGGCGATGTATTGCATCACATGTATGTCGTTTAACATAAAATCAATACATATATCAAACGGCGTGTGCATAAACGCCAAAGCAGCTTCGGATAGCGGACGTCCGACCCAACTGACTTCCCAATTACAAAAAATCGGCAGCAGCGAGGCGGGGAAATTCAAAGGCATGGCTTTGCTATCGCAGTAACACAGCGTTTTCACTTCAATACCGCGTGATGCAAAAAAACCGGTAAGCTGCCCTACGGCTTCACCAACTACGGTGTCATAAGGGAATAATATACCTATTGTCTTTGCCGTATTGAAATTGGAAAACACTTTTTTACAAGGCGATACCCTTTCGCGTTTTTTCAAATCGCGCTTTAACACAAATCGTTTCAGTGCATTGAACATAGCGGACTTTTACCATTTTAATATTTTATACAAATCGTATGCTTCAGGGTCGCTTACATATTTTTTAGCCGCTTCATAATCGTCCGGCGTGATAAAGTGCATCATGTTAAGCAACGTAGCTTGTATGCTTTCGCTTTGAATATCCACCAAGCGCGGCGGTATTTTACCTGTTTGCGGGTCTTGCAGGTCTTTCAGAAAAAGCGGATTGATGTTCCCTTTGGCGTCTATATACACCATACAGCCTGTGTGGTTCGACGCGAAGAGCTTATATACGCCCAAACCCAGCGAGGTACAATATTGCAGGTCGTAAGCAATGGGCGTGTCGCAACGCACCTCGTAGCCTATTTCCACAGGGCGACCTTTTATATTCAGTCCTATTTTTTTAAGTTTGACGTCAATCAGTTCATTGAACATCGTCGATTTGCTTACTTTTCCCAATTCGGGATGTCCGTGCGAGTCGTAAGTGAATTGTATGCCCGATTTCTCGATTTCCTCGTCGCTCAACTTGTGGAATACGCCTTCAGAAATCATGATTGCGCCGTAGTCGATACCCAAGAGTTTCCGTTTAATCATGGACGATACCGCAAGATTTACGATTTTTTCAATCGTAATCGTAGATTTATTGAACATTTCGGGGATAATAATCATCGGATAATGGCAGGCTGCGCCGATGCCGAATGCCAGATGCCCCGCCGAGCGTCCCATAGCCGCCACCACAAACCAGTTGCGGCTTGTACGCGCGTCTTCATACACCACGCGCCCGATGGCTGCCCCGCCCTGCTTTGCCGATTCGTAGCCGAACGTGGGCGTATTGTCGGGCAACGGCAGGTCGTTGTCAATCGTTTTAGGCACGTGAATGTTGGCTATCGGATACTTTTGGTCTTGGAGGAATTTAGCCACGCGGTTAGCCGTTGACGCCGTATCGTCGCCGCCTACGGTTACCAGCAGTTTTACGTTGTTTTCCGTAAACAGTTTGAGATTGAAACGTTTTTGGAAATCTTCATCGGTAGGCTTGTAACGGCTCATGATCAGTGTCGAGCCGCCGCGGTTAAACATCGCATCGGCAAGACCGAAGTCTATGTCCGTCGTTTCGGGCGTGGGCGTAAAAAGGCTGCTGTAGCCCTGATGCAGCCCGATAACCCGGTATCCTTTACTTAAAAATACTTTGGCTACGCTGCCTACGACGGTATTCATGCCGGGAGCCGGACCGCCGCCTGTCAATATTGCAATTGCTTCTTTCATAAAAAATTAATAGTTAAAAATAGATACATTTCTTTAATGACGGCGCAAATTTACAAAAAACTATTCAGGCAAACTCGTTTCTTTTACAATTTTTATGAACAACAATATGAAAGGTGAAGCATAAAGCATGAAATGTAAAGTGAATAGACGCGTGTATGTGAATCGTAATCTCTCAAGCCGACAGGCTGCTGTCTGAAGAAAATGCGGCTAAAACGCCTTGAGGAAATCCGGCGCATTTGTCTATTTTTGAAATTATGCGTATCTTCGCGGCTTCTTATTTTGTATTATTTTAATTTTTTTAACAGATATGACAAATTACAAAGAACTTGGATTGGTGAACTCGCGCGAGTTATTTGCCAAAGCAATTAAAGGCGGTTATGCCATTCCGGCATTCAATTTTAACAATATGGAACAATTGCAGGCGATTGTTTCGGCTTGTGTGGAAACCAAATCGCCGGTTATCCTGCAAGTATCGAGCGGTGCACGCAAGTATGCCAATCAAACGCTGTTGCGCTACATGGCGCAGGGCGCGGTAGAATATGCCAAGGAACTCGGTTTGAACATTCCCATCGTGTTGCACCTTGACCATGGCGATACTTTTGAGTTGTGCAAATCGTGTATCGAATACGGCTTTTCGTCGGTGATGATTGACGGCTCGCACCATGATTATAACAAAAACGTGGAACTGACGGCGCAGGTGGTAGAATATGCCCACAAATTCGACGTAACCGTCGAAGGCGAACTCGGCGTTCTTGCCGGCATTGAAGACGACGTGAAAGCTGAACAGCACACCTATACGCAACCCGAAGAAGTAGAAGATTTTGTAAAGAAAACAGGCGTTGATTCGCTCGCCATTTCTATCGGCACGTCGCACGGCGCGTTCAAATTCAAACCGGGGCAAAAACCTGAAATCAGGTTAGACATTTTGTCTGAAATCGAACAACGCATCCCCGGATTCCCGATTGTACTGCACGGCGCATCAAGCGTACCGCAGGACATTGTAGCGGAAATCAACCAATATGGCGGTAAACTGAAAGATTCTATCGGTATTCCCGAAGACCAGCTGCGCGCTGCCGCAAAATCGGCTGTGTGCAAAATAAATATTGACAGCGACGGACGTTTGGCAATGACGGCAGGCGTACGCAAGGTGTTCATCGAACATCCCGAAGAGTTTGACCCCCGCAAGTATCTCGGTCCTGCCCGTGATAAACTGAAACAACTCTATATGCACAAGGTTACAAATGTGCTGGGGAGCGACAATAAAGCGTAAATTTGATTGTACTTTAAATATTTTTTTTATTTGTTGGGAAAGACTGTTCTGTAAAAGGGACGGTCTTTTTTTGTTTCGCGTCTGCCTTTATCGGGTTATTCCCCGAACAAAGTTTCCACAAAAGCAGCAGGCTCAAATACCTGCAAATCATCAATACCTTCGCCGACGCCAATAAACTTCACAGGTATTTGAAATTTATCGGCAATGCCAAGCACCACGCCGCCTTTTGCCGTGCCGTCAAGTTTGGTAACCGCAAGTGCCGTAACGTCGGTAGCTTTGGTGAACGCCTCGGCTTGCTGAAAAGCGTTCTGTCCGGTTGAGCCGTCAAGCACCAGCAATACTTCGTGAGGTGCGTCGGGGATTACTTTGCGCATCACGTTGCGGATTTTCGTCAATTCGTTCATCAGGTTCACTTTGTTGTGCAAACGACCTGCCGTATCAATCAATACCACGTCCACGTTGTTGGCTACAGCCGACGACACGGTGTCGAATGCTACCGAAGCAGAGTCCGCGCCCATTTTTTGCTTCACAATACCTGCGCCGGAACGTTCGCTCCACACCGTAAGTTGGTCAACCGCAGCGGCACGGAACGTATCGGCAGCGCCCAGCAGCACTTTTTTTCCCTCGTGGGTTAATTGCGCCGCAAGTTTGCCTATGGTGGTGGTTTTTCCTACGCCATTTACGCCTACAACCATTACCACATAAGGCTTTTTTCCGAAATTAAAAGTTTCGACAACCGTGCGGTTTGCCGTGAGTAGCGTTGCCGTTTCGTCGCGTAATATGGCGTGGAGTTCGGCGGCGTTCATATACTTGTCGCGCGCCACCCTTTTTTCGAGCCGTTCAATGATTTTCAATGTGGTATCAACCCCTACATCGGCTGTAATCAACGCTTCTTCGAGGTTGTCAAGTACGTCGTCGTCCACTTTTGACTTTCCGGCAATGCTGCGCGAAATCTTTTCGAAAAGACTGCGTTTGGTCTTTTCCAGCCCTTTGTCGAGTGTGTCTTTGTTCTTTTTTGTAAAAAATCCCATGCCGAAAAAATTTTATATAAAACTAAAAAAGCTCCTTTTTGCGGGAGCTTTTTTGTATGTCATCCGATTCAAGAATTACTTTTTCGCAAAAAAGTTTTTCACTTCTTCGGTCGGAATCATTTCTTCTTGAAACGCGTATGAACCTGAACGTTCAGAGCGAACCATACGAATACACTTCACGGTGTTTTTATTATCACCGGCTTTACGCAATGTTGCAACTACTTTCTTTGCCATAGTTTAAACGATTTTTATTTAATTTCCCTATGCAGGGTTACTTTTTTCATAAATGGATTATACTTCTTACGTTCAAGACGTGCAGTAGTATTTTTTTTGTTCTTCGTGGTAATGTAACGCGACATACCCGCAACGCCTGCTTCGCGTTGTTCCGTACATTCTAAAATGACTTGTACCCTGTTTCCTTTCTTTGCCATAAATTCAGCGCTTAATAAATATTAACAAATCCCGCAGCTTTTGCATCTTTCAGGGCGGTGTGTAAACCTTTTTTGCGAATGGTGCGGATACCAGCCGCAGATACTTTTAACGTAACAAAACGATGCTCTTCTTCCGACCAAAAACGTTTAGTTTTAAGATTCGGAGCAAATTCTCGCTTCGTACGACGTTTTGAGTGCGATACGTTATTACCTACCATCCTCTTTTTTCCGGTAATCTGACAAATTCTTGACATAACCTTTCTTTAAATTTATTTACTTATCCCTTGTTTAATTTGGGGCTGCAAATGTCGGTAAAAATTTTGTAATCTGCAAAATAATTTGGCACTTTTTTTTTATTTCGTTCAAAATAAATACTTTAAAAAGCCGGATAAATTACTTTGCCGTTTTGGTAATATTTTCACGCATATCCGTGTCGGCTTGTATATTACGCATCTTGTAATAGTCCATGATGCCGAGATTGCCGTTGCGGAAAGCTTCGGCTATAGCCATCGGGATTTGAGCTTCGGCTTCAATCACTTTGGCGCGTGCTTCCTGCGCTTTAGCTTTCATTTCCTGTTCGGTAGCCACCGCCATAGCGCGTTTTTCTTCGGCGCGGGCTTGTGCGATGTTTTTATCGGCATTTGCCTGATCCATTTGCAATACAGCGCCGATGTTACGTCCGATGTCGATGTCGGCAATGTCAATGGAGAGGATTTCGAATGCCGTACCGGCGTCAAGCCCTTTGTCGAGCACTACGCGCGAGATAGAATCGGGGTTTTCGAGCACACGTTCGTGCGAATCGGCAGAGCCGATGCTCGATACGATGCCTTCGCCCACACGCGCAAGAATGGTTTCTTCGCCTGCACCTCCTACAAGTTGCTTGATGTTGGCACGTACCGTAACCCGCGCTTTTGCAATCAGCTGAATACCGTTTTTTGCCACAGCGGTAACAGGCGGCGTGTTAATCACCTTCGGGTTTACCGACATTTGCACGGCTTCAAACACGTCGCGCCCTGCAAGGTCAATGGCGGCAGCCATTTTGAAGTCGAGCGAAATGTTGGCTTTGTCGGCTGAAATGAGCGCATTCACTACTTTCGGCACGTTGCCTTTTGCAAGAAAATGGGCTTCCAACGCATTGGCGTCTAATTTCAAACCGGCTTTTGTACCGGTAATCATTGCCATTACGATAGTGCTGGGCGGCACTTTCCGCCAACGCATCAACACCAACTGGAGCAGCGACATGCGCACGCCCGAAATCAACGCCTGAAACCACAGGGTGATAGGAAAAAAATACAGCAGGATAAAAAAACCGACTATCGATATTCCCGCCCAAATAAGAACTATTGTGTCCATAATTTTAAAAGTATTAAGTTAATATATAAGTACATATTTAATTCAGTTGAATTTTTATATTTTCACGTTCAAAAAACGACAACAAAGGCTCTACAAGCGTAACGCGGTGGCTGCGCGAAAACACTTCCGTAGAAATCTTGTTGCGTGCATCAAGCAGCTGCATCCGCACTTCTGTGTTGCCTTTATATTCCGCAAGCTGCAAAGTAAGGTCGCTCACAAACGACGACGTGAGTTCCGTTACCGGAATAGCCAGCGTAACGGCTTTAATATCGTTTTTTGCGTTCGACAGCAAGTTGATTGACTGGAGGCGCGCTTCCCATTCGGCAGGTCGCATATCGCCCGGTCGCCGCCAGCTTTCTTGTATTTTGCAACGTACGAGTACCGGAATGTTTTCCTTAAAATAATTCAGGTGGTTTTCATAATCTTTTCCAAACAACGAAAACTCATAACTTCCCGAATAATCTTCAACCGTCAGCCTGCCCCAGTCCTTGCCCTGCTTAGACGTGCCTTGCTTAACCGCTATAATAATGCCGGCTATCGACACCGTGCGGTTCTCCATTTTGCTCCACAGCTGTTCGCGTTTTTTCAGGTCTTTTGCTTCTTCTATGTCTTCCTCGGTCAGTTCGTCGTCGATAGTAATTTGCGGTTCAAAGTCCTGTTCGTCGTCCGCGTATGCTTGTGATTTTGGATGTTTCCATTCAATAAAGTCGTTAATATCCTGTATGATATTCGTGGCGAAATGTTCCACTTCAAAACGGTAGGTATCCAACGGATGCGCCGAGAGGTACATGCCTATCAACTCCTGTTCTTTTTTCAGCAACTCCCAAAGGTTTACATCCGGCGCTTTAGGGATTTTCGGCTTTTTCACTTCTACCGCATCTCCGCCGCCGAAAAGCGAGTTGGTATTTTGCGTTTTATCTGCCTGCACTTTCGTGCCGTAGCGCAGCAAACTGTCGATAAACGACTCGTTTTCGCCGTCAACAGCAAGGAATTGCGAGCGGGTTACGTCCTTAAACCGGTCGAAAGCGCCGGCAAAGACCATCGCTTCTAAGCTGCGTTTATTCACAGCCGTAAGGTTTATCCGTTCCACAAAATCGAAAATAGACGTAAACAAGCCGTTGTCGTTGCGTTCTTTGGCTATGACGTCCACAGCGTTAGTCCCCACGTTTTTGATAGCGGCAAGTCCGAAGCGGATATTCCCCTCGCTGTTCACCGTAAACTTACGGTAGCTTTCGTTAATATCGGGGACAAGCACTTCAATCCCCATGTGTTTACACTCGTCCATGAGCACCGTAATGCCGTCGATGTTGCCAAGATTCATGCTAAGCACAGCCGCCATGTATTCCGCCGGATAATTGGCTTTGAGGTACGCGGTTTGATAACCCACCCACGCATAGCACACCGAGTGCGATTTGTTGAACGCATACTGGGCAAAGGCTTCCCAATCGCTCCATACCTTTTCGCATACTTTTTCATCGTGTCCGTTCGCGGTAGCGCCTTTTATAAAGTCGCCCTTCATTTTGTCGAGCGTCGTGCGTTGCTTTTTCCCCATGGCTTTGCGGAGCGTGTCGGCTTCGCCGCGCGTGAAGTTCGCAAGCTTCCGCGACAGCAGCATCACCTGTTCCTGATAGACGGTTACGCCGTACGTGTCGCGCAATATTTCTTCCATTTCGGGAAGGTCGTATTCAATCTTTCTGCGTCCGTGCTTGCGTTCTACGAAGTCGGGGATATAGTCCATCGGACCCGGGCGGTAGAGCGCATTCATGGCGATAAGGTCTTCAAACGTGCTGGGGCGCAAGGCGCGCAGCCATTTGCGCATGCCCGCCGATTCAAACTGGAACGTCGCCACCGAATCGCCGCGGCTAAACAGTTCGTACGTTTTTTCATCGTCTATCGGAATGGCGTTAATGTCCACCTCAATGCCGCGCCGCAGCTTGATGTTGTGCACCGCTTCTTTCAGGATAGACAACGTGCGCAGCCCGAGAAAGTCCATTTTGAGCAAGCCCACGTCTTCGATGCACGAGCCTTCATACTGGCTTACCCATATATCTTCGCCCGTATCTTTATCTTTTGAAATACTGATAGGGATATAGTCCGTAAGGTTGCTGCGCCCGATGATGATGGCGCAGGCATGTACGCCGATGTTGCGGACAGACCCTTCGAGCTTGTCGGCATACTTCAGTATATTTTGCACAGCAGGGTCGGCGCTTCTTTTCGCTTCCTGAAATTCGGCGATATGCTCCATACAATTTTTTACGGTAATCGGCAGGTCTTTATTCTCTTTATCTTTCTTATCCCACCGCGCCGGCACGGCTTTCGACAAGCGGGTGGCTTCGGCGAGCGGCATCTTTTCAATCCTTGCCACGTCGCGGATAGCGGTTTTGGCAGCCATCGTACCGAACGTTACTACGTGCGAAATATGGTCTTTGCCGTATTTTTCTTCCACATACGTAAACACTTTCGAGCGTTCTTCGTCATCAAAATCAATATCAATATCGGGCATCGAAATGCGGTCGGGATTGAGGAACCGCTCAAACAGCAGCCCGTACTTCAGCGGGTCGATGCTCGTGATGCCCAAACAGTAAGCTACCACCGAACCGGCAGCCGACCCGCGCCCCGGACCTACCCACACGCCCATGCCGCGCGCCGCCTGTATGAAATCCTGCACTATCAGGAAATAGCCGGGAAAACCCATATTCTTTATCGTATCCAACTCAAAGTCGATGCGCTCTTTTATCTCTGCCGGAAAGTTGGGATAACGCGCTTCCGCTCCCTTAAATGCAAGGTCGTGCAAATACGCATTATCGTCGGCATAGCCTTCGGGCAGCGGGAAAACCGGCATAATCGGACTGCTGTTGATGCTATACGTTTCCACCTTTCCGGCTACTTCCAGCGTATTCGCAATCGCTTCGGGCACATCGTGAAAAATAGCCTGCATCTCAGCCTGCGTTTTCATAAACTCCTGCTTCGTATAGCGCATCCGCCGTTCGTCGTTCAAATCGGCGCCCGTATTGAGGCATATCAGGCGGTCGTGCGCTTCGGAATCTTCGGCATTGATGAAATGCACGTCGTTCGTAGCAATCAGCTTAACGCCGTGCTTGCGCGCCAGCTCCAGCAAGTGCGCATTGACTTCCTGCTGCTGCAGATACACCATGCGGTCGGCAGACGCGTCGTTTGTCGCATGCCGCTGCATTTCGAGATAATAATCGTCGCCAAACAACGTTTTATACCACACAATCAACTCTTCGGCTTTGTCGAGATTCCGGGACGCAATCGCCCGCGGCACTTCGCCCGCCAAGCAGGCAGAGCAGGCAATCAACCCCTCGTGGTAGCGTTCCAGCAACTCGTGGTCTATTTTCGGCTTATAATAATATCCGTCGATATACCCATACGACACCAGCTTTACAAGATTATGGTAGCCCGCTAAGTTCTTAGCCAACAAAATCAGGTGATTGGCGCTCTGGTCTTCCTTTCCGCGCTTCACGTGCCGTCCTTCGGGATTGACGTACACCTCGCATCCCACGATGGGCTTCACGTCCTTATACTTTTCGGCTTGCTTCAAAAAATCTTTTACGCCGAACATATTCCCATGATCCGTAATCGCCAACGCCGTTTGTCCGTCCGCTTTCGCCTTTTCAAACAAAGCACGGACGGGCGCTGCCCCGTCGAGGATAGAATACTGAGTGTGTACATGTAAGTGAACAAAGTGCGACATAAAAACGTTACTGATAAGACTACAAATGTACACAAAAATATTGAAACCCGAAAATTTTAAAATGAAAGTGAATAGTGAAGTGTGAAGCGTGATGTGTGAAAGGTGAAGGGGAGTTCCCTGAGCGTTTCAGGGAACTCCCTGAAAAGATTCGAGCGTCTCCCCAAATGTTTTTATAGCTAACGGAGGGTTATATATAATAAGGTATAAGAACAGGCAGGCGCACCCCACGCCTCACACATAACTCTTAACTCTTCACCCTTAACACTTCACCCATCACCCTTCACGCCGCTAAAACAGCGTAGGGTGGTCTTCTTCCATTTTGCGCAGGATGGCGCTGATGATGGCTTCGCGGAAAAACTTCGTGCGGTTGGTAATTTTGTACTTGGCGCAGAAATGCTTGATTACTTCGTTTTCGGCGTCGTTAAACGCCAAGGCTTTATGATGCCGCCGCGTACTGCGTCGGGCGGGCTTCCGGTCGGTATTTTCTGGGGTCTTTTTCACAAACAAATCAGTTTAATGTTGCAAAGTAAGGAAAAAAAGTTGTATTTTTGTAAAAAATAGGATACATATCTTTAAAAATTATCATTTTTTTTACATCTGAAGACAGTGAATAAGACAAAAATATCCCCCGATCCGTTGCCCGACGACGGCTATATCCACGTGAAAGGCGCACGGCTGCATAATCTTAAAAATATTGAGGTGATGATACCGCGCAACCGGCTGGTGGCGGTTACCGGACTGTCGGGTTCGGGCAAATCGACGCTGGCGTTCGATACGGTGTTTGCCGAAGGGCAGCGCCGCTACGTGGAAAGCCTCTCGGCTTATGCGCGGCAGTTCCTCGGCAGGGCGAGCAAGCCCGACGTCGATTTCATCACCGGAATCCCGCCTGCCATAGCCATCGAGCAGCGGGCGAACACCCGCAATCCGCGCTCGACGGTGGGTACGTCGACCGAGATTTATGATTACCTGAAATTGCTGTATGCCCGCATCGGACGGACGTTTTCGCCGGTGTCGGGCGGCGAGGTGAAGCGGCACAGCGTAGCCGACGTGGTCGATTTCATTGCCGCGCAGCCCGCCGGCGAGCGGCTCTACCTCCTGTCGCCGTTGGTATTAAAAGACGGCATGGGGTTGATTGAGAAGCTGACGCTGCTGCAAAACGAGGGGTTTACGCGCCTTTATGCCGACGGCGGGGAGCGGCGCATCGAAGAAATTTTGCCGGACATTGATAGTTATAAGGATAAAACCATCCGGGTGCTGATTGACCGCGCGGCGGCAACCCGCGATGCGGACGCGTTGAGCCGCATAGCCGACAGCGTGCAGAGCGCTTTTGCGGAGGGCGGCGGCGTATGTTTCGTCGTCAGGGCGGCTGACGGCGGGTGTACGGCGTTCGATATTCAGTTTGCCGCCGACGGCATGACGTTTGAAGAGCCTACGGAGCATTTGTTCAGTTTCAACAATCCGGTGGGGGCGTGTCCGCGCTGCGAGGGCTACGGGCGCGTGATTGGCATCGACGAAGACCTCGTGGTGCCCGACCGCGGGCTGTCGATATACAACGACGCGGTTGCCTGCTGGCGCGGGGCGGTCATGAAAGAGTATAAAGACCGCCTGCTGCACGTGGCTGATAAGGTGAAAATTCCGGTACACCGACCATATTATGAGTTGACGGAGGGGCAGAAAAAGACATTGTGGGAGGGCAATGCGTCGTTCACCGGACTGCACGATTTTTTTGCCATGTTGGAAGCGAATAAATATAAGATACAGTGCCGCGTGATGCTGAGCCGGTATATGGGGAAGACTACGTGTCCCGACTGCCACGGCACGCGGCTGCGCAAGGAGGCAGGGTATGTGAAGGTGGCGGGCAAAACCATCAGCGAGCTGGTGGTGATGCCTGTGGACGTGCTGCACGCCTTTATGCACGACCTCGCGCTAACGGATTACGACCTGAAAGTAGCGGGGCGCGCGCTGGTGGAAATACGCAACCGCCTGCAGTTCCTGCTCGACGTGGGCTTGGGCTATCTGACGCTCAACCGCCTGTCGAACACGCTGAGCGGCGGCGAAAGTCAGCGCATCAATCTGGCTACGTCGTTGGGGAGCAGCCTCGTGGGGGCGCTTTATATCCTCGACGAGCCGAGCATCGGCTTGCATCCGCACGATACGCAACGGTTGGTGAAGGTGCTGCGGCAGCTGCGCGACTTGGGCAATACGGTGCTGGTGGTGGAGCATGAAGAGGAGATTATCCGCGCGGCGGACGAGGTGATCGACATCGGTCCGTTAGCCGGACGGCACGGCGGCGAAGTGGTGTTCCAAGGGAAAGCGCCCGACAAGGTTGCCGCAAAATCCAAGAAAACGCCCGCAGCCCGCACGGCTTCGTTGACGCTGGCGTACTTGAACGGCAGCGAAGCCATAGACGTGCCGGCGCATAGGCGGAAGATGAATAATTATATCGAAGTAAAAGGCGCGTGCGAAAATAATCTTCGACATATTGATGTGCGCTTTCCGCTCGAAGGGCTGGTAGCGGTAACGGGCGTCAGCGGGTCGGGCAAATCGTCGCTGGTGAAAGGCATTTTATATCCGGCGTTGAACAAGTTGATTAACCAAAGCGGCGACAAGCCGGGTAAGTTCGACAGCCTGCAAGGCGACGTGAAGCGCATCAAGCGCGTGGAAATGATTGACCAGAACGCCATCGGACGCTCGTCGCGCTCCAACCCGGTGACGTACATCAAGGCGTATGACGAGATACGGAAGCTGTTTTCGGAGCAGCCCTACGCCAAGCTCAACGGCTACGGACATTCGCACTTTTCGTTCAATATCGACGGCGGACGCTGCGAAGCGTGTCTGGGTGACGGCGCTATCAAAGTCGAAATGCAGTTTATGGCTGACGTTACGCTGGTGTGCGAAGCCTGCGGCGGCAAACGGTTTAAACCCGATATTCTGGAAGTGCGCTACAAAAACTACAGTATTGCCGACGTGCTTGACTTTACGGTAAACCAAGCTATCGAATTTTTTGCGGAACAAAAGGAATCTACGGCGAAGAAAATAGCCGACAAGCTACAACCGCTGCAAAACGTAGGGTTGGGGTATATCAAGCTTGGGCAGGAGAACAGTACGTTGAGCGGCGGCGAGATTCAGCGCGTAAAGTTAGCGTCGTTTCTCGGCAAGGACGACGACACGTCGCCGGTGATGTTTATCTTCGACGAGCCTACCACAGGCTTGCATTTTCACGACATCAAGCGTCTGCTGGGCGTGTTTGACGCGCTGGCGTCGCGCGGGCATACCCTCGTGGTGGTCGAACACAATGTAGAAGTAATAAAATGCGCCGACTGGGTGATAGACCTCGGTCCCGGCGGCGGCGAACACGGCGGACAGCTCGTCTTTGCCGGTACGCCCGAAGCGCTTGCCGCATGCGAAAAATCGGTTACAGGGGGATTTGTGAAGTGTTAGACGTTAAGAGTGATGTGTGAGGAGATACCTTATATGTAGTTAAGACGTTCTTCACCCTTAACTCTTAACACTTAACGCTTAACGCATCACTCTTAACACATCACTCTTCACTATTTTAAAAAAAACGCTTACCTTTGCGAAAAATATACATACAATGAAAAAGATATGCTACACCCTACTGATTGCCGCCGCCGCGTATGCCGGCGCGTGCAGCAAAGATGACGAATATGTTATCTACGACTATGAAAAAGGTATTACCGCCACTGCCGAACAAATCAGAGCCGGATTGGTTGGCGAGTGGGTTACGGCGGATGCGGCGGCGGCGTTTGGAAAAGAAATATCTTTCACCGACAATATATTTTCTTTTACAGATGACAATAAGAAAATAGAAGGGGTTTATGAAATTAACATCTCATATACAGAGTGTTTATTCTGCCACGGTAATACCTGTATTTTTATCAATTGTGTAAGTAGAAGTATATTGACGATAGGTACTACTACTTATAAAAGGAAAAAATAAAAAAAGCGCCGTTATTAGCAGCGCCTTCTCTTTTTTGTTCTAACTTAAGCGGAAAGGGGGGGATTCGAACCCCCGGTACCAGTTTCCCAGTACGACAGTTTAGCAAACTGTTGGTTTCAGCCACTCACCCACCTTTCCAAAGAAACGAGGTGCAAAGGTAGTCATTTTTTTTTATTTGTCAATATACAATTTGTAATTTCAAAAAAAATCACTACTTTTGTGCCCCCAACTACACGTATGTGGGAGGGTTTTTCGGGGTGTGGCGCAGTTGGCTAGCGCACCTGCTTTGGGAGCAGGGGGTCCTCCGTTCGAGTCGGAGTACCCCGACTAATAAGGCGTCGAATCTTACTTTTTTTCTATTTTCGAATCGAAAAAAATATTATCTTTGCTGAAAATTTATCACAATGCAAATAAAAATCATTGACAATATCTATTGGCTGGGGGTTAACGACCGTCGCAAAGCGTTGTTTGAAAACATCTGGCAGCTACCGCAAGGCGTAGCCTACAACTCATACCTGATTACCGATGCGAAAACCGCGCTGATTGATACGGTGGACATCGCCGCCGCCGACGACTACGTGCAACGCCTCCACGAACACTTGCAAGGGCGGACGCTTGACTACCTTATCATCAACCACATCGAACCCGACCACTCAGGGATGATTGATACGCTCGTGCGCCTCTATCCCGATGTGAAAATCATAGGAAACAAGCTTACGTTCAAGCTGCTCGAAAACTTATTCGGCATTGCCGACAACCTGCACGAAGTAGCCGACGGCGACACGCTCAATCTGGGTATGCACACCTTGCGGTTTATCCTCACGCCTTGGGTGCATTGGCCCGAAACCATGATGACCTACGACGCCGACAACGGACTGCTCTTTTCGGGCGACGTATTCGGCAGCTTCGGCACACTCGACGGAGCGCTCTTCGACGACGAAACCGACAGCGGATTTTTTGAAAGCGAAATGAGGCGCTACTATTCAAACATTGTCGGGAAATATTCCAACATGGTGCAGAAAACGCTGACGAAACTCCACGATACGCCCATACATATCATTTGTCCCACGCATGGACTGATTTGGCGCGGCGAACCGTCGAAACCCATTACGCTCTACGACCGCTGGAGCAAGTACGAAGCCAATCGCGGGGTAGTGGTAGCCTTTGCTTCCATGTACGGACATACCGAAAAAATTGCCGACTACCTTGCACGGCGCATGGCTGAACAAGGCGTTCGCAATATCCGTGTATTCGACGTATCGAAAACGCATCTTTCGTTTCTTATCAGCGAAATATGGAACTATACGGGGCTGTTGCTCGGAAGTTGCGCCTACAACGGCAACGCTCATCCTAAGATGGAGCAGCTATGTACCGAATTGTCGCACATCGGGGTTAAAAATAAACATCTCGGCATTTTTGGTTCGTACAGCTGGAGCGGCGGCGCAGTGAAAAGCCTGAGCGCGTTTGCCGAAGCGGCTTCCCTGCCACCGGTAGCCCAGCCTGTAGAAATAAAAGGCTCGCTCACCAACAGCCGTTTCGCGGACTGCGATACGTTGGCTACCGCGCTTGCTGCTGCCATTTTGGCATAAAAATACTTAAAAAATACATTGGCAGGCTTTTTGTAGTGCTAATGGAATGTACATGAAAATAAAAGAAGTATGAATTTGCACCACGCATTTGAAAAAGATAACGAAAAACAGGTTGTTGACAACGAAAAAAAAAACATCGACAACGGCAATGAAAGCATAACTGAAGATGCCGCCGCTGACAAAAACGCCGAAAATGAAACTTCGGAGCAGTCGGCAGATGAAAAAATGGCAGATTTGGAAAATAAATACCTCCGCCTTGCCGCTGAATTTGACAATTACCGCAAACGCACAGCACGCGAACGGCTTGAATTTATGATGACGGCAGGCGAAGACCTGATTTGCGGATTGCTCCCTGTGATTGACGATTTTGAACGCGCCATTAAAGCCATAGACGAAACCGACGACGCAAAGGCTATCCGCGAGGGCGTAGAATTGATTTACAATAAACTGTTCAAATACCTCGAATCGTGCGGATTGAAAAAAATAGACGCCGTAGGGAAAGCGCTGAATACCGACGAACACGAAGCGGTAACGAAATTTCCTGCCCCCGCAGCCGACCAAAAAGGAAAAGTGATTGACGTAATACAGCACGGCTATACGTTGAACGGAAAAATTATCCGCTACGCCAAAGTAGTGGTAGGAGAATAAAACGTATGGCAAAAAGAGATTATTATGAAGTGCTTGAAGTAGGGCGTAGCGCTACAGCCGAAGAAATCAAAAAAGCGTACCGGAAGAAAGCAATCCAATACCATCCCGACAAGAATCCGGGCAACAAGGAAGCCGAAGAGCATTTCAAAGAAGCGGCTGAAGCTTACGACGTACTGAGTAATCCCGACAAACGTACACGCTACGACCAATACGGACATGCCGGCATGGGCGGCGCGACAGGCGGCGGATATAGCGGCGGCGGTTTCTCGATGGATGATATATTTTCACAATTCGGTGATATTTTTGAAAATATGGGGTATGGCAGTTTTGCCGGTACATTTGGCGGCAGCGGACGGACGCGCCGCGCCGTATCGCGCGGCTCTGATATTCGTATTCGGGTAAAACTCAATCTGAAAGAAATAGCCCACGGCGTAGAAAAGAAAATCAAAATCAACAAACAGACGGCATGTACCGCCTGCAAAGGCACAGGCGCAAAAGACGGCACGGCGTTCACTACCTGCACGGCATGCAAAGGCAGCGGTGTGGTAACCCGTGTGGTAAACACGGTGATGGGGCGGATGCAAACCTCAAGCCCCTGCTCGGCTTGCGGCGGTGCGGGACGCGCTATACAAGTACATTGCCCGACATGCCACGGCGCAGGAGTACAGGAAAAACAAGAAGAAATCACATTCAAAATACCTATGGGCGTAGCTTCAGGTATGCAACTGTCCATATCGGGCAAAGGCAATGCGGCTCGCCATGGAGGCATCAACGGCGATTTGCTGGTTGTGATTGAAGAAGAAGAACATACCGAATTGCAGCGTGACGGCAACGACTTGGTCTATTCGCTGTTTATTACCGTCGGCGAGGCTGCGCTCGGTACAACATCCGAAATTCCTACGGTTGACGGAATAGCCAAAATCAAAATAGAACCCGGCACGCAACCCGGACGCGTGCTGCGCTTGCGGCACAAAGGACTGCCCGACATCAACGGCTATGGCGAGGGCGATTTGCTGGTACACGTAAATGTGTGGATACCTCAGAAACTCAGCAAAGAAGAACAGAAAACGCTGGAGAAACTTGCGCTATCCGATAATTTCAAACCCAATCCCAGCCGCGACGACAAAAATTTCTTTGAACGAATGCGCCGGATGTTCGGACGTTGATTTTTATAATCCGCGTATCTTTTCTTTCGTCTTTTTGAGTTGTTGTTTCAACACATCCACGCAGGCTACCACTGCCGACTCAAATTTCTTTGCTTGTCGTTCAGCCCTCAGGTCGTAGCCCGGTATTTCAAGGCGTATCGCTGCTTTTTTGTTATTAAGGTCAGGCATAAGGCTTAGCACTACTTCAGCAGCAATAATGCCGTCAAAAAAGCGGTCTAATTTTTCCACTTTTTTCTGGACGTAATTAGTCAGCTTGACGTCTGCGTCGAACTTGACCGATTGAATACGTACTTCCATAACTTAATTTTTTAGTGTATAATATATATTTATTTAGTCTTTATTTTCTCGGATGCGCTTTTAGATATATTTTTTTTATGCTTGCGAATGATGTATGTGTATATATCTGCGTAGCAGCTAAATTCGAATGACCAAGCACTTCTTTTATGCTGTTAAGGTCAGCGCCGTTGTTCAGCAGATGCGTAGCAAACGAATGACGCAGCATGTGCGGGCTTTTCTTCCCCGCAAAACCGGCTTGCGACAGCATGGTCGATACAATTTTATTCACCATCGCCGGATATAATTGCTTCCCCTTGAGGTTTACGAACAAATATTCAATGATTGGAAATGTTTGCTTTAACAAATCAATATAGCGTATTAATTTTGAGGTTATTGCAGGAGTGATTGGGATTTCACGCTCCTTATCGCCTTTACCTTTTACCCGAATGATACCCTCTTTTAGGTATAAATCATTGACTTTCAATGATATTAATTCTTGACGGCGCATTCCTGAAACGTATAATAGCTCTATAACTATATTGTTACGTTGTGTAATATAATCGTTACTATATTCTATCCCATCAAGCATATTATTCAGATTTTCATGCCCAAAGAAACACGGAAGCCGTTTGCTCATCTTGGGGCGTATTACTTTTTGCACGGGATTGATAGAAACAATGCCTTCACGACACAGATACTTAAAGAAACCGTTCAGTGCGCTCAATTTTAGGTTCGCAGTATGGGTGCTTTGCTTTGAGTCCAGCAGATGGGCAAGCCACCCGCGAATCTCGGACGACGACACGTTGGCGATATTCATGTCGCTTTCTGCCATTTCTATATGTGTATAAAACTGTTTTATACAGCGTTTATACACACTCACCGTATTGAATGAATAACGCTTTTCTGTTTCCAAATATGAGATGAATGCTTTAAACATAATTTAAAATACCAATAAAAAACAAATATAGTCTTTTATTGGCATTCCTCCAAATATTAGATGTAATTTTTTTTACATCCGCTTAATTATTTTCTTCCAAAAGTTGCATTTGTTGACGGTAAATAGCTTTTTTAACTTTATCGCGACGTTGTACAGATCTCTTTACAAACGCCTTGCGACTACGCAACTCACGCACTGTGCCGGTTTTTTCAAACTTACGTTTAAACTTCTTTAATGCGCGTTCTATGTTTTCGCCTTCTTTAACTGGTACTATAATCATAATGCAACCACCTCCTTTTATTTAGGGCGGCAAAGGTAATTATTTATTTCCGAATCACAAAATTTATTTTGCGACAAGGTTCGAGAATGTAAAAAAATTACACATTTTGTTTATCGTTTTAAATAAAATGTTTATCTTTGTAACATAATCTGATATATAAAAATATAGCGTGTGTGTTTGTCAATAAATAAAAAATCATGAAAAAAATAGTATTTATAACAATTTTATTATTCTCCGGGGTTGATGGCTTTTGTCAGTTATCACACATGGATAGTATAAAACAGGAGCGTCGTAATGAGGTTGATTTTATTATAAAATCATTGGTCGACAATAATATAGATGCATTACGCGGATTAACAAAAGAGGAATGGGATGAAGGGATAAGAGAAATTTACAAGAAAGTAGATGAAGCAAATACAAGACGAGAATATTATTTTGCGTTGCGGTATTTCGGAGCATTGATAAATGATGCGCATAGCGCATTTCCTGACAACGGAGTTTATAGTAGAAAAGGTATTTTCCGAGAAACAGATACAATATTTCCTATTTGGGTGAAATCTTGGTATGACAACAGTGTTTTTACAGTCAAAGATTTTTCGGATAATATCCCCCAATACTCCGAAATAATCTCTATAAATGACATTCCTGCAAAAGAAATTGCACTGAAACAACGAAAAATCATACCCAACGAAAGTCGTCTTGCCATAGCTGCAACATCAATATCTTCCTCTGTTTCAGATGAAGGAGATCCGCGTACAGGGACGTCCTTTGTCAATTATTTATTCTGTGAAAATATCAAACAGCCTTTTATTGTAGAATATAAATCGTGCAATGACACGATATTACATAAAACAATATTGAAAGGATTGCCACGTGGAGAAGTTTTTCAAGCGCTTAAAAAAGACGGAAATGCCCAAAAAGAAGGCTTTGCCATGATATTCAGTTTGGGTAAAAACACCATAAATTACAATAAAATAAACGATACTATCGGCGTTTTAAAAATTAAAATGTTTTTAGCCTCAGGAGTCTTTCGTTTCCTTTTTGCAGGGACAGATGCCGGTTTTTATAAAAAATTAGCAAAATGTATGAAACAGATAAAAAAAGATGGCATTACACATTTGATACTTGATATACGTGACAACGTAGGTGGGTATGTATATGATGTTTATGAGTTATTGGCTTGTTTCACTGATGAAAAATTTCCTATAACCGACATATATAAAATAAACGATAACAACAGACAAGCTGCACAAAAAACATTAAAAGGAACATATAAGTATATTTATGGGAAAAAGAATCCTGATGCACGACGTTCGATAGAAATTTTTAATTCTTTGCCTGTGGGTTCTTATTTTAGAAGCGACACGATACTTCCTATGCATTACACACCGAGATATTCAGGTGAAAAATATATTGGTAAAACATATTTGTTGACGAATGGAATGTGTTACTCTGCATCTATTCTATTCGCTGATTTATTCCAATCACAAAAATTGGGATTATTGGTAGGAGAGTCCCCCGGAGGTTATACAGCGGTTTCGAATGGAGATTATATCAATATAACTTTGCCATTATCGAAAAGGATACCCCTTAAAGTATCTGAAGGTGTAACAGGAAATTCTATAAATCTTAAATATGAATATTTAAAACCGGATATTCCAATAGAGCCTACTTTAGAAGAATGGCTATACGACAGATACGATCCTTTGGCATTATTAATGGCAATGATTAAAGAAAGTAGAGTTGTAAAAAAATGAAACAGTTTCTAAGAATCCTCAAAAACACATGACAAAATTTACTTCAACGGTAACATTTCAACCGTTTTATAAAATACTTCGGCACATTCGAGTTGAAGTAAAATTTTACCTTTCGTTTGACTTAGGTTGTAGGCATTGTTCACCAAATGTCCGTTTACGTAGTGTTCCGATTTGTCGTCAATGCAAATGATTTCAATGGTATTCCAATCCGACGTTTCAAAGTTTTCGGTACGGATAATCCGTTTTAATCCGTTGTTTTCAATTTGGTTGGGCGAATCAGCCGTTGTACCTATACACCAATAGTCGCCGCAATCGTCTTCCTGTATCTGACATTCAATAGACGTAGGCCATACTTTATCGGCAGCCGACGTAGAAAAGTGGTACAACACACCGCTGTCGCGCTTACTATCTTTGCGCGGCGGATATTTTTTCTCGCCCCAACGGAACACTACCCGCAAATAGTAATTTTTAAAAGTCTGTTTTGTACACAGATACCCCATGCTTTCGCCGTCAAAGCGCATCACGCCGTCTTCAATACGAAATGCTTTTTCTACGTCGTTGTTTTTGCCGTATTTATCTGTGTAAGTGTACCATCCGTTGAAATTCTTGCCGTTGAATAACGAAATGGGGGTTACTGTTTCGCCTTTCAGTTTGGTAAACAGGGATATGTCCTTGTGCGATTTCAATATTTGCGGCGTAGGCGTTTTCTGCGCAAAAAGTTGTCCTGTAACGGTTGTTACACCTAAAAGTGCTGTAAAAATAATTTTTTTCATATTTATATGTGTTTAAAAAACGTTTTTAGCGGTCTTGTTTTCAGTTTATTTGCTTTTATTTGTACGTCATAACCACCCTCATGTAACAACCGCGCTGTTTCACCGACTATATTAGGATTGCGCAATGTGGTTTCAATAAGCATATTGCGGCGACTTTTCCCTGTATCTTCGATTAACCGGCGTATCCATTCGCCACTGTCTTTAGCAGTGTAGGCTGCCATTAATTTATCATTGGCAAGATTGTATTCATGAAACTTAGGATGATATTCACGTAGTGCATCACCCTCAATACGAACTATTCCACAACCGATTTGTTTATATTCTTTTAAAAATTGGTCGCCGAGTGATGACTTCCCACTTGCATTTTGCCCACCTAAAATGATTGCTGTAGGACGCGACCGCGGGAACGTATTTGTTACCGTTCTTTCAAAAATTTTATCTTTTTTGTAAATCTGTAAATTTTCTTCTATAGAAAGCTGCCCGGCATTGACGCAATCATTATAGGTTGCTTGCATAACGAGAATGTTGTAAGATATATTCTAAGGTAATACCATTTTTAACAAGAGGTTTGACTTCCTTATATACTCTTTCAGTACCTTCTTTATCAGCAATTTCTAATGTATTCCGCCAAGTAGCATAAGGAAATTCAAATTCTCTAATTGCCGCTTCGTCGTCTTCATTTTTTACAGTTCTGCATAAAGTGAGACATTGTACAGTTAAATCACCAAGTATTTCTTTTGCACAAAGGTATTTATTGCATTCTTCAGGTGTATAAGCTTTTAATTCCATAACAAATATTTTTTACTTTTCCCTATTTTTGCAAAGATACGAATTTTTTTCTTAAAAATAATTCTTTTGTAACTCATTTCTCGGCAAACTAAGTATTTTCAACGAAATACGTGTACCTATGCTGTAAAATAATTCATGCCTTTGCCGCTCATCGACGAATAAGGTGCGATAGGTAGGGCTGCAGAACAGCGACCAATAATCATTCACGGCATATTCTAATTCGACGCCTGCGATTAATCCTACATTTATTAAGTGTGTTTTCGGCGTAGGTTTAAATCCGTGGAAGTCTTGTATTTTTGCAATAACGCCGAGATTCACATTAATAACCAAATGCTTTTTTAGGCGGTTACCGAAATATACCGGTGCGATGTTGGCGTATGATTCAATGTTGTAGTCGGTAAATTCTATGCCGGGTATTTCACCATCGGCATAGGTAAAGCGTGTATTCCATGCCAACCATGTGGTAAATGGAATGCCTAACCCTATGACGGGGGATATACACCCCATGTCGTTAACGCCCGCCCCGACTTCAATATTTGTGCCGCTTTCGCGAGTTTGAGCCGTAGCAGTTGCTGTTATGGCTAATAGTATGATTATGAGTGTCTTTTTCATCTTTCGTTTTTTAATGTGGTTAAAATTATTCACCCGGAGGATTAACAAGCGTTATTTCATTAGATTCAATTCGGATATGCTCACTTTCTGTGCCGTCGTTGTCTATTGCCCAAACTATGAAATACCCTAAAGGCACGTTAGCATCATCACCCAATACCATTTGTGGCATTTCTTCAGGCGTAGCTTCGAAGTATGGATATTCTGGTGATTCCCATGAATAAAAATATTCTACGTGAAATTTGACAATATAACCGCCGTAGATAGAATCGGCATCGTAAGAGCCGCTGATATCAAGATATAGTTGTGGAGTGGGCGGAATGGACTTAGAAAAATAATAATAAGCTTTGGCTTTTACCACAGGGGGGTAATTGTCGAAAACATATAAGTTTTTTTTCAATGCTGCCGTTTTTCCAAACTTGTCTTTCACTTGTACGGTAATGTCATATTCTCCGGTAGCGGTGGGTATAAGCCGGAATGTTTTTTTTTCAATGCTAAATTCTTTGGCATAGTTGTATTCCAACGGCACAGGAATGTTGTGTTCGTCCGTGACAATAATAGAATCGGATACGCTGACGGTAAGGGTTTGTAAATTTTGGTTTACATCCGTGGCTAAAATAGGGAAATCATAATAAATAGAATTTGCGGTGTCTCTTAATTTTCCTATTTTTAGCGTATCTGTGATGGATAAATCAATAGTAGTAGTGAGTTCAGGCGGGTTATTCAAACCTTGGTAGTAAGGGTCTGAAGTACATCCGGCAAGAAACATGCCGGAGTAACCTAATAAGTAATAGTAGTGTATTTTCATCATATAGTTTTTTTATTTGTTGATTGCTTTGATAATGTCAATGGTTCGTTAATAATAGACAAAAGTATAACTAATGTTCCACAAATCAAATTTTATTTTAGTAAAAAATGATATATTTGGGTAAAAATGATTATTTTTGCATAATGAAAAAGAACCTCTTACTATGCCTTGCAGCCGTATGTATGACAACGGCATGCCGCCACGACGAAGTCAAGGACATTCCTCCCAATCCGCCTGACAGCGAACTGTTTTCGCCCAAAGGCATTGCCGAAATCCGCATTCGCCTGCTGAACGACAAGAGCATTGATGACATTAAAAATGACAATGATGCAAGTTATTCCGGTAAAATGGAAGCGGAAATCGTCATTCAAAACTCGGCACATTCCGACTACGACGGCGGTCAATTATACACAGGGCGCATCCTCATTGAGGGTAGGGGATACTCGTCATGGGATCTTCCCAAAAAATCATACAACATTGATTTGAAAACCGCCGACGGCAGCGACAATCCGTCGCCGCTGCTGGACATGCCTGCTTGCGACGAATGGTGTCTGCAAACCTTCGGGTTCGACCGCAGCCTGATGCGGATTCCGTTGGCTATGTATCTGGGACAGCGGACGAAAGGGATTGAATGGACGCCCCGTACCAAATATGCAGAACTGTGGGTAAACGATGAATACAGAGGATTATACACGCTTACCGAGAAAATCCTGCGCGATAAAAACCGGATAAATATCGAACCGCTGAATAGCTCGCCGGACAACCTGTCGGGTGGGTATATTCTGGAGGAAAATACCAAAACGCTATCGACGCTTGAACGTGAAAAACAGTTTTTTACCGGCATCGGACAAGTCCCTATCGGGTTCAAATATCCCAAAGCAAAAAACGTAACGGACGCCCAGCGGGAATGGATTATGAATTACATGCGTGAATTTGAAACCGTGCTATGGAACGACGATGTGTTCAAAGACCCTATCGAGGGTTATCAGAAATACATTGATAAAGAGAGCTTTATTGACTGGACAATTTTGATAGAACACAGCGCCGACATTGACCATGCGGGGAATATCAGCAATTATCTGCATAAAGATAAAGACCGGACATTGAAAATGAGCGCTCCGTGGGATTTCGACCGGGCATACGGCAACGAAACCGCCGCCATTGAAGGCAATTATGTCCGCATAGTACATTGGTACGGCAGGCTGGCGCAAGACGAGGCGTATTTGACGCAATACAAGGCGCGTATGCGCGAATTGAAACCTTTATTCGACCGGATACCGGACATCATAGACGCTAATTTAGCCCAACTGCAAGCCGCAGGCGTAATGGAGCGCGAAGCCCAACGGTGGGCGGAGCTACCGTCATGGACAGGTTGCGAAACCCGCGAAGAAGAAATCCAATTTTTGAAGCATTGGATTCAAGGGCGTACAGAATGGTGTTATAAGGAAATAGGTATATATTAGTACCCATATTTTTTCCACAACGTACGCAGCCAATCTCTTATGCTTTTTTCCTTAGGATTGTCGGCGGGGATGTATAGGGGAGTGCCTGCCACTTTTTCGGGCATGTATTCCAAGTCCACAAAGTTGCCGACATAATCGTGGGCATACTTGTAATCTTTGTGGTAGCCAAGTTCTTTCATCAGTCGGGTAGGGGCGTTGCGCAAGTGAAGGGGTACAGACAGGTCGCCTGTTTCCGCCACCAACGCGGCGGCTGTTTCTATTGCCATGTATGAAGCGTTGCTTTTGGGCGAAGTTGCCAAATATACAGCCGTTTGCGAAAGAATAATGCGGGCTTCGGGCATACCTATTTTATGTACGGCGTCGAAACACGTATTTGCCAACAGCAGCGCATTGGGGTTTGCCATACCTATATCTTCCGAAGCCAAAATCATCATACGGCGGGCGATGAACAGCGGGTCTTCGCCGCCGACAAGCATGCGGGCGAGGTAATAAACCGCCGCATTCGGGTCGCTGCCGCGCATACTTTTAATAAATGCCGAAATAATATCGTAGTGCTGTTCGCCGTTTTTATCATACAGGGCAATGTTTTCCTGCAAACGCTCGGCTACCACTTCGTTGCTGACGACCACCGTGTCGGCTACGCCATACGTGCCTACAATAATATCAATGATATTGATTAGCTTTCGGGCGTCGCCGCCCGAAAAACGGAACAGCGCCTCGGTGTCGCGCACTTCAAATTTACGGGTTTTCAGATAGACGTCTTCTTTAATAATCCGTTCCAGAAGACGTTGTAGTTCATTTATTGTTAGCGATTTAAGCACATAAACCTGACAGCGGGAGAGTAGGGGAGAGATTACTTCAAACGACGGATTTTCGGTGGTAGCGCCAATGAGCGTAACCGTGCCGTTTTCGACAGCTCCGAGCAGCGAATCTTGCTGCGCCTTGCTAAAACGATGAATTTCGTCAATAAACAAAATGGGCGACTTTTGGTTGAAAAAGCGTTGATTTTTAGACTTTTCAATAACTTCGCGTACATCTTTAACCCCCGAATTAATGGCGGAAAGCGAAAAAAACTGCCGTTCGAGCCGGTTGGCGATAATACGCGCCAAACTCGTTTTACCCACGCCCGGAGGTCCCCAAAGGATAAACGACGACAGGTTGCCCGAATCAATCATGGTTCGCAACACAGCGCCCGGCGCTACAAGGTGCGATTGCCCTACATACTCGTCGAAGCATTGCGGACGCATACGTTCCGCCAAAGGGATATTTGGTATTTCACTCATCTTTGCCGTACAAAAATAGGAAGAATAATTGACATATTTGTGGATAAAGACAAAAAAAATTACACGGGGGAGAAAAAGACGTATCTTTGTCGTAAGTTTAAACTATACAACCTAAAAATAATATGTTATGAAAGAAGCAGAAACTTCCAAACTATATAATTTAGGCACTGAATACTTTACAAATAAGCAAATATTGGCTAATGCTCGCGACGAGTATCACAATTGTCAAGATAAATAAATGAAATAAAAATCCGGATCTCGCGGAATTTTTTTATAACTCTCTCAAATATAAAGAATAATAGGAGATTTGAAATCCGACTTCTATGACTTAGTTAACATAATATAAATTATGTTAAAAACATTTTTTGAAAAAAATGATGAATTTTAGTAAAAATTTTCACAAAACTGTTTTTAATTTAAAATTTTGCCGTATAATTGCAAATTATTTGTTGGTTGTAAAATCCAAAAAATAATTTGTTAGAAGTATTGTAAATAATTATTAATAAAAGATATATATAAATTATAAGTTTTAATTCCTATCTATTATGGCAACAAAACCCGTATCAGCAAAAAAGACCACGCCTAAGGGAAAGAAAATAATTAAACCCGCTGTGAAAAAGGCTGTTACAACGAAAACGGCGGCGAAAACCGTCGCGAAAAAAACGACAAAACCCGTAGCTAAGCCTGCGGTAAAAAAGGCTGTTTCTGTGAAAAAAACGACCGTAAAAAAGCCTATAAAAAAAGTTACACCGCCCGCTAAAACGGTAAATACTCCAAAACCTGCCGCCAAGAAAAAAACAGCGGCAAAAAAGGTAGCGGTGAAAAAAATTACGCCGCCCGCTAAAACAACAAAATCGTCTAAAAAGCCTGTTGCAAAAAAGGTTACGCCGCCTGTTAAGGCAACAAAGCCCGCTCAAAGACCTGTGGCAAAAAAAATGTCGAAGCCTGCCGTACCGGCAAAAAAAGCTATTCCCGCACCGGCTTCGCCTCCTCCTACGCCCACTCCCCCATTTGCCGGCAAGCCAAGAATACAAGGCGGAAAACGCAGATTAGTGGTGAGTTACAAGAACCTCAGTCAGGAAGTGCTTGACGCCATTAAGGAAAAATACCCGCACGGATATAATGACTATATGGCTGACATCATGAAGATTAATAAGCCTGACGGCTCTCATTTTTACGCCATCACTATGGATTTGCCCGACGTGATTTATTTGGTGAAAATTGATGTAAAAATTGATACAAGCTACGAAGAAGTAGAAAAAGAGATATTTGGCGGCGGACCTGAAACCACAGGCGCTGACGATAGTGAATTTCCTACAAACGACGACAATAGTGAGTTTAGCGACGAGACGGACAGTGACGAAGAATAATTTTTTGAAAAAAAGTTTGCGGATTCAAAAAATATACTTACCTTTGCCGTCCCAAAACGAAAGGGAGCTTAGCTCAGCTGGTTTAGAGCACCTGCCTTACAAGCAGGGGGTCATAGGTTCGAACCCTATAGCTCCCACCAATCGTAACAAGCAATTACACGACTATCATGTAGTTGCTTGTTTTTTATAATAACCGACGATGAAAAAACTTTTTTCCGTTTCATTTGTGCTGCTGAGCATTGTTTTCAATGTTTGCCTTATCGTGTCGAATATTTTGGAAGTAAAACTGATTGCCATAGGTCCTATTATGGCAACTGCCGGATTGTTGGTATTCCCTGTGTCGTATGTGATTAACGACTGCATTGTGGAAGTGTGGGGCTATCGCAAAGCTTGTTTGGTTATATGGACGGGATTTGCCATGAATTTCTTCACCGTAGGACTGTTGCAGCTTGGCAGTGTGTTGCCCGCCGCGCCCGAATGGGACGGACAAGCCGCCTACCTCCGAATATTTTCAGCTACGCCGCGCATTGCCGCCGCCAGTTTCTTGGCTTTTCTTACGGGGTCGTTTCTGAATGCGTACGTGATGAGCCGTATGAAAGTGCGTTCGCAGGGCAAGCATTTTTCGTGGCGAGCCATTGCCTCCACCCTTGTGGGCGAATCGGTTGATTCGTTGATTTTTTTCCCGCTGGCATTTGGCGGCGTGGTGTCGCTTCCGGCATTGCTGACGTTGATTGCCACGCAGGCGTGTATGAAAACCGCGTATGAAATTATTGCGCTACCCCTTACGACAAGGGTGGTAAAATATATCAAACGCATTGATCAAACCGATGTATATGACAAAAAAGAGTCGTACAATCCTTTGAAAATAAGGAAGCGATGAGTTTTTTTATTGATTTGGGATATTTGGGTTTATTTTTGGTGTCGTTTTTGGCGTCAACTATTATTCCATTGTCGTCCGATGCGGCGCTGACAGGGTTGATTTATATGGACTTTAATGTATGGACGTGTATTCTTATAGCCACAGCAGGCAACTTTCTGGGCGGATTGACCACGTACGGATTGGGATACCTCGGCAAATGGGAATTTATTGAAAAATATTTCAAAAAAAGTAAAACGGAAATAGCCGGATTTCAACGCAAAGTGAAACGGTACGGTATTATTGCCGCCGCTTTTTCGTGGCTGCCGTTTGTGGGCGACATGATTGCGCTGTCGTTAGGTTTTTTGCGCATCAAGCCCGCGCCTGTTTTTGCCATGATGCTCCTCGGCAGGTTTATTCGCTTTGTGGTGGTGGGGTTGGTAGCGGCTCAGATATTTTAAAAAGAGAATGATATGGAACAACGGGACTATTTATTGAGGTAAGCAGAAGAACTTGGACAGGTGTTGAGAAAAATTCTTTCAAGGCTGTTGAACTTGCAAGACTTCCCGCCAGAATCGCGTTGATGGAACGTGCGGGCAAATGGTCGCTGGTTTTCCCCTACACGCCTGACATGTTTGCAGCTCCCGCACATTTCCAGCGCGTCGCGGGGATGATTGACTGGCTCATGCCGCGCCAGTACTCGGTGCTGTACATGCACGAAAACGGCGCTTTCCACGACTTGTAAGCAGGCATATTAGTTCATTCACAGTACTTATTATTTAAATCGCTACAATTTGAAATTGTATTCGCAAATACGACTTTGAAAGTTTCAGATACGTATCGCAAAGTTTCAGATACGTATCGCAAAGTTTCAGATACGTATCGCAAAGTTTCAGATACGTATCGCAAAGTTCCGGATACGTATCGCAAAGTTTCAGATACGTATCGCAAAGTTCCGGAGAATTTTTTGTAATTTTGCAAAATAAATACACATTATATTCTTAATTATCAAAATCATGTTAATTACAAAGCAGGAAAAATTAGCGCAACTGAGCCGGTTGCTTGACATTATGGACGAGCTGCGCGTGAAATGCCCGTGGGACAGGGAGCAAACCACCGAGAGCTTGCGCCCGATGACCATCGAAGAAACGTACGAGCTGAGCGACGCCATTTTACACGACGACGCAAGCCACGTGTGTAAAGAATTAGGCGATATATTGCTGCATATTGTCTTTTACGCCCGGATAGGCGAAGAGCAGCAGGCGTTTACGATTGGCGATGTGGCTGATAAATTGTGCGACAAGCTCATCTACCGCCATCCGCACGTGTTTGGCGGCGCGGAAGTGGCGCATGCCGGAGAGGTGGTGAAAAATTGGGAGCAACTGAAAACGAAGGAGAAAGAAGGGAATAAAACGGTGCTTTCGGGCGTGCCGGAGGGTATGCCGTCGCTGATAAAAGCCTACCGCATGCAGGACAAAGCCCGCGCCGTAGGCTTCGATTGGGAGCGCCGCGAGCAGGTGTGGGATAAAGTGCGCGAAGAGCTTGCCGAACTCGAAACGGAGATGGAACGCAACGACGCCGACAAGGCAGAGCAGGAATTGGGCGATTTCCTTTTCTCGGTGGTCAACGCGGCGCGGCTCTACGGGTTGAATCCCGATACGGCGCTGGAACGCACCAATATGAAGTTTAGAAAACGTTTCGGCTTTTTGGAACAACAGACGATAAAACAAGGACGCTCGTTGAAGGATATGACGCTCGACGAGATGAACGCCATTTGGGAAGAAGCGAAAAAAGAGGAGTAAGAGAGGCTACGCTTTGCGCAGTGTGAAATTCATGCCCAAGTATTTGCGGCGGACTTCGGGGTTGGCGGCAAGCGCTTCGGCAGAGCCGCTTTCGAGGATGCTGCCTTCGTACAGCAAGTAGGCGCGGTCGGTAATAGCAAGGGTTTCGTGCACATTATGGTCGGTGATGATAATGCCGATGTTTTTGCCTTTTAACTTGGCTACGATTGATTGAATATCTTCTACGGCAATGGGGTCAACGCCTGCAAAAGGTTCGTCGAGCAAAATAAATTTGGGCGAAATAGCCAACGCCCGCGCAATTTCGCAACGGCGGCGCTCGCCGCCGGAGAGCTGTATGCCATAGCTTTTACGCACTTTATGGAGGTGGAACTCGTCAATCAGCGTTTCAAGTTTCGTAAGGCGTTCTTCTTTGGTCATAGACGTCATTTCCATCACCGAAAGTATATTTTGCTCCACCGTCAACCGGCGAAACACCGAGGCTTCCTGAGCCAGATACCCCACGCCCATTTGCGCCCGTTTGTACATCGGCTCTTTGGTAATATCCGTATCATCCAAAAATATTTGTCCGCTGTTGGCTTTAATCAACCCCACGAACATATAAAACGTGGTGGTTTTTCCTGCGCCGTTCGGACCCAGCAATCCCACAATTTCACCTTGTTCCACGTTAATAGATACGCTTTTCACCACTGTGCGCGCACCGTAACGTTTGACCAAATCTTTACAATGTAATACCATTATTTTATTTATTTTTATACAATCCCTTCTCTTAAAATATCGTGTACGTGAACCATTCCGGCATATTTTCCGTCTTTCATCACCACCAATTGTGATATTTGATTTTCATCCATTAAATTAAATGCTTTGATAGCCATTTCGTCCACGTCAATCGTTATCGGCGCGGGGGTCATGATGTCGGCGGCGGTGAGTTTGTCGAATTGCTGCCATTTGCCGAGCATGCGGCGCACGTCGCCGTCGGTGATAATGCCCACTAACGCTCCGTCGTTGTCAAACACAGCCGTAGCGCCAAGCCGGTTTTCCGAAATGACGATAATGCTTTTCGGGATGGCGTCGCCGGCGTTCACTTGTGGTTTCAGCTTGCTGTTCATCAAATCCGACACGTGGAGATACAGCTTTTTGCCCAGCGAGCCGCCCGGATGTACCCGCGCAAAATCCTGCGCCGTGAATCCCCGCAGCTTCAAAAGGCAAATTGCCAATGCGTCGCCTACGACCAACTGCACCGTAGTGCTGGTTGTCGGGGCAAGGTTGTTGGGGCAAGCCTCGTTGCCCACTGCGGCGTGAATCACATAGTCAGCCTGCTGCGCCAAATAGGAATCTAACTGCGACACGATGGCGACGAGCGTATTGCCCATGTTCTTTATTAAAGGTACTAAGACTTTAATTTCAGGCGTATTGCCGCTTTTCGAGAGGCATATCACTATGTCATTGGGCTGGACGACGCCCAAGTCGCCGTGAATGGCGTCCGTCGCGTGCATGAACACCGACGGCGTACCGGTAGAATTTAACGTCGCCACAATTTTCATGGCAATAATGGCGCTTTTTCCCACTCCGGTAATAACCACCCGACCATGATTTTCATAAATTAACTGCACGGCGTCCGAAAAATTTTCATTTAGCCCCGATTCCAGTCCAGCTATTGCTGCTGCTTCGTTTCGGACAGTTTCAACCGCCGTTTTTAATATATTTTTAACATCGTACTTCACTTAAAATTTGTTTTATATGAAAAAAACATCTAACTTAGACCGCACAAAGATACAAAAAATGGAAATGACAAGCCAAATATTGTACAAACAACTTAAAAAATATTTTGGGTTCAACGCCTTTAAGGGGTTGCAAGAACCTGTTATTAAGAACGTACTCGCTGGAAAAGATACATTTGTTTTAATGCCTACAGGCGGCGGAAAATCATTATGTTATCAGCTTCCGGCATTGATGTTGCCGGGTACGGCAATTGTCGTGTCACCGCTAATCGCGTTGATGAAAAACCAGGTGGACGCTATTCGCGGGTTCGTGGACAACAACGACGGAGTAGCCCACTTCCTCAATTCGTCGCTCAACAAGCAGCAGTTGATGGAAGTACATGAACATTTGATGAAAGGCGTTACCAAATTGCTGTATGTAGCCCCTGAGTCTATGACGAAAGAAGACAATATCTCGTTGCTGAAACGGCTAAAAATATCGTTTTACGCGGTGGACGAAGCGCATTGCATTTCGGAATGGGGACACGATTTCAGACCGGAATACCGCCGCATTAGACCCATTATAAGTGAAATAGGAAATGCGCCACTTATTGCGCTAACCGCTACGGCTACCCCAAAAGTGCAGCATGACATCCAAAAAACGCTGGGAATGCTCGACACCGCCGTGTTCAAATCATCGTTCAACCGCGAAAACCTCTACTACGAAATACGCCCGAAAGTCAATACCGAAAAGGAAATCATCAAATATATCAAAAATAATGGGGGGAAAACAGGCATCATTTATTGCTTGAGCCGGAAGAAAGTAGAAGAGCTTGCGGAATTATTGCAGGTAAACGGCATCAAAGCCCTACCCTATCATGCGGGAATGGACGTGGCGTCCCGTTCAAACAACCAAGATAGGTTTTTGATGGAAGACGTAGACGTAATCGTTGCCACCATTGCGTTTGGTATGGGCATCGACAAGCCCGACGTGCGATTCGTTATCCACTACGACATTCCGAAGAGCCTCGAAGGATATTATCAGGAAACAGGACGCGCAGGGCGCGACGGCGGCGAGGGGCAATGTATCACGTTCTACAGCTACAAAGACATTCAACGCCTCGAAAAGTTTACGCAAAGCAAATCGCCTTCCGAACAGGAAATCAGCAAACAGTTGCTGACTGAAACGGCGGCGTACGCTGAGTCAAGTGTGTGTAGGCGTAGATTGCTGCTGAATTATTTCGGCGAAGAATATGACATTCAAAACTGCCAAGCCTGCGACAACTGCCTGCATCCGAAAAAAGAATTTGACGGACAGGAATACCTTACACAAGTGCTTGAAACCGTGCTGGCGGTGAAAGAGCAGTTTCAAGTGGATCACGTGGCAAACGTCATTACCGGACTGTTTAATTCTACTATAAAATCATATAACCATCACGAATTGGAAGTGTTTGGCGAAGGTGCAGACAAAAACCTGCATTTCTGGAATGCTATTCTCAGACAGGCTCTTGTACAACATTTTCTTGAAAAAGAAATTGAGAATTACGGCTTGCTGAAACTCACCCAAAAAGGCAGGGATTTCCTAAAAGCCCCCTACCCTGTAATGATGACCGAAGATCACGACTACAGCGACAACGAGGATAGCGACGACGTCGTGATGCACGGCAAAGCCAACGGCGACGAAGAACTGATGGCGATGCTAAAAGATTTGCGCAGAGACATGTCGAAGCGGTTAAACTTACAGCCGTGGATTATTTTCCAAGACCCCTCGCTCGAAGATATGACTATTCAATATCCGATTACGCTTGATGAGTTGAAAAACTGTCAGGGCGTGGGCGAAGGAAAAGCCCAAAAGTTCGGCAAAGAATTTGTGAAGCTCATCAAACAATATGTTGAAGAAAAGGATATTGAACGTCCGCAAGACTTTATCGTAAAGTCAATAGTCAATAAATCGGGAGCTAAAGTATTTATTATCCAAAGTATTGACCGCAAGATGCCGCTTGAAGACATTGCCGAAGCCAAAGGGTTGAAGATGGACGAATTGCTGACAGAAATTGAAGTCATTGTCAATTCGGGTACTAAGCTGAACCTCACTTACTACATTAGCGCCATCATGGATGAGGAAAAAATTACCAACATTTACGATTATTTCAAAGACGAAGCCGAAGACGAAAGCCTGAAAATGGCTATGGATGAATTAGGCGCTGACTACACAGAAGAAGAAGTACGGCTCGTTCGAATCAAATTCATGTCGGAAATAGCCAATTAGCGTAGCGGTTTTCGACTTGTTTCACTGCAAATTCAATAAAAATGCACCATACAATACACGAACTTATAGTAAAAAATCGCAGTTACCGGCGCTTTTACGAAACGGAACAGGTTGACGAACAAACATTGAAATCGCTGATTGAATTGGCTCGACTGACGCCATCTACGCGGAATTTACAACCGTTGAAATTTATTATTTCGAACACGCCGGCGCGCAACGAAAAAATATTTCCGACACTTGCATGGGCAGGCTATTTGAAAGACTGGAAATGTCCGCCTGAGGGCGAACGTCCGTCGGCTTACATTATTATTGTAGTGGACAAAAACATTACACCCAACCGGCATGAACACGACGAAGGAATTGTGTCGCAAACCATCCTGCTCGGCGCTGTGGAACGCGGTTTCGGCGGATGTATCATCGCCTCGGTAAAACGGCAGGAACTTGCCGAAAATCTCGGCATAGGCAATCAATACGAAATAGCGCTTGTCATCGCGCTTGGCAAGCCCAATGAATCTGTGGTAATTACTGAAGTACAAAACGACGACATCAAATATTTTCGCGACGAAAGCGGCATACATTACGTGCCTAAACGCTCGCTTAATGATTTAATTGTGAATCTTTAACTATAAAAAGGGAAAAATTATGAATAGGAAAATGTTTTTTATAAGTCTTTTTGTGGCTTGTACCTTTTCGTTGCATGCCCAAAAGCAGGAAGTAGATTACCGTTATGCCCCACAATGGTGGCAGTCAAGCATTTGTTTTCCCGACGACAGTTGCAAAACGCTGGTCGGTCCTCTCGGACAAATGCTGTATGAATATGGCGGTAATGAGTTTTACAATTACGTCGGTGCGTTCCGTACCATCGTTCAGTTTCTGGCGGATGAAAACATAAAAATAAACAGTCAGCGGTTGTATTCTGCGCGAATTCCTATCGTTGTCACCGAAGCGACTTATCGGGGAATGACCGTTACGCAGGAGATTTTTGCTTCCGGAACAGCTTTTACGCCCAAAAACCGTCAAGCTACTCGCGAGGACATCATTCTGACCACCATAGTGAACAACACCTATCAACCACAGACACTCAATCCGATGCTCATCATCGATTCGGAACACAAGGTGAACGTAACCGGTCGCACAGCTGTCATCAACAACAAGATGCAAGTGATAAGCGGCGGAAATATTGCCAAAGTGCGTCAAAATTTAGGACAGTTCAAAACGCTGGTTGAGTTGGAATCTGTTACTGTCGCGGCGGGCGAAACGCAGCAAATCGCAGTGTTGTGCGACAATGGATTGCCTTCAACCTTTGCCGACCGTTTCAAAACGACGCCGTCAGTTGCCGAAATCGTTCAATTGAAATCCTTGATGATTGATTATTGGGAAAACAAAACGGATATACCATACAATCAGGTTACCGTTCCCGACAAGGAAATCCAGAACTTGGCGGACGCCTCAATACGTGGCATCTGGCAGGCGCGGGAAATCAAAAAAGGACAAATCACTTTTCAGGTTGGTCCTACTTGCTATCGCGGACTGTGGATTGTAGATGGCGCAATCATCCTCGAAACCGCCGCCATGTTCGACCGAGGCAAAGACGCCCGCGAAGGCGTGGAATACACCCTTTCGTTTCAACAAGACAACGGAAGATTCGCTGTGTTGGCGCAAGATTTTTGGAAAGAACACGGCATCGTATTGTGGACTTGCGTTCGCCATGCTTTGCTTACACAAGACAAGGAATGGCTACGCTCCGTCTGGTCTAAACTCCGCAAAACCATGGCATATATCAAAGAACTGCGTGACATGACCCTGCAAAACGACATCGCATTGGACGACGGACTGATACCGCCGGGTTTCATTGACGGAGGACTGGCGGGGGGCAAAGACGTGCCCGAATACACCAACATCTTCTTTAATTTGGCGGGAATGAAAGCCATGATTCAAGCGGCTAACTGGTTGGGTGAAAAGAATGACGCCAAGGAATGGGAGGCTGAATACGCCGACTTTTACGCCACTTTCCAAAAAGCCGCTCATCGCGACTTGGCTACTGACGACTTTGGTAACAAATACCTGTCCATTCCGATGGATCCCAAACAACGTTCTCTTCCGCAACGTGCGCAATGGGCGTTCTGTCAGGGCGTCTACCCGGGTCAAATATTTGAACAGAACGACCCGATTGCAATCGGGACATTGAATATGTTGCACACCACATTGCAGGAAGGCATGGTGATGGGCACCGGCTGGGATATTGACGGCATCTGGAACTATTTTGCCGGTTTCTACGGTCACGCCTGTTTGTGGATGGGTGAAAGCAACCGCGCAGGCAATTCGTTGTATGCCTTTGCCAACCATGCCTCGCCGCTGTATGCTTGGCGCGAAGAACAATCGCCCCGCGACCTGACGCCCAGCAAATACGTAGGCGATATGCCGCATAACTGGGCAAGCGCACTGTTTGCCGAACTTACCGTTCATTTATTGGCTTTGGACAGAGGTAATGAACTGCATTTGCTGGAAGGTCTGCCTAAAGAATGGGTAGGCGCAGGCATGACTACCGCACTGAATGACATCGCCACGCCATTCGGCAAAATCTCGTTTACGCTGACGGTGGATGCTTCGGGCAAAACCGCCGACTTAACCGTCGAAAAACTGACCGACCCGTCCTGCAAAGGACTGATTGTTCATCTCGGCGACTGGGGCGAGAGCAATGGAAGCAATATCGTCAAATTCGACCCGAAAAAGAATAATAAACTGACTGTAAGAATCAAATAGGTAGTTTCCGAAAAACATAAAAATCGTGGATGTTGACGTCCACGATTTCTTTTGATATTATGCTTCTAATGTAGGGGCGAAAGATGGGGCTCGAACCCACGACTTCTTGAACCACAATCAAGCGCTCTAACCGACTGAGCTACATTCGCCATAAAAATATATTCCCCAAATGGGGCTGCAAAGGTACGAAAAAAAAATTGAAAACATAAAAATTCTCATTCGTTTTGTATATATTTGCACTTATATTATTTTACTTCTCATGACTAAAAAATTGATACGGATTATTATCGTAACGGCGATAGCGGCGGCGGCGCTGATTGGATGGCTTATGTCGTCGGCGGGAAGCGGTAAAGTGGAACAGACGGTACGCGTGCAGCGCGGCACTTTTGAAATCATAGTAGCCACCACAGGCGAACTGCAAGCCCAAAGCATGGAGCGCATCAACGGACCTGAAGCCATGCGTGCGCGAAACGTGAGGCTGGACGAGGTGAAAATACTTGACATGGTGCCGGAAGGTACGGTGGTAGAAGCCGGCGACTACGTGGCAACCTTAGACCCTTCGGCTGGGCACACCCGGTTGAAAGACATTCAGGACGAAATAGAAAAAATTGAAGCACAATATGAAAGTACGCTGCTCGACACCTCGCTGAAGCTGCGCGACATCAGGAATAACATCATGAACTTATCGTTCGATTTGGAAGAAAAACAAATTGCCGTAGAACAGTCGATATACGAACCGCCCGCTACGCAGCGGCAAACGCAAAACAACTTAGACCGCGCACAGCGCGCCTACGAACAGGAACTACGCAACTACACCCTGAATCTGGACAAGATGAACGCACAAGTGAAAGAAGTACAAATCAGCCTTTCGCGGAAACAAAGCGAACTGCAAGAAATGCAAAACGTACTCAACCAATTTGTCATCTATGCGCCGAAACCCGGCATGGTGATTTACTACCGCACGTGGGACGGCTCGAAACGGAAAGCCGGTTCGCAGATTAACCCGTGGGACATCACCGTAGCCACGCTGCCCGACCTCTCAAAAATGCAATCGAAAACGTATGTAAACGAAATTGACATCAGCAAAGTGAAGGTAGGGCAAAAAGTACGCCTCAGCGTAGATGCTTTTTCCGACAAAAGCTATACGGGCGAAGTGATTGAAGTGGCAAACATCGGCGAACAGTTGAAAAACGCCGACGCCAAAGTATTTGAAGTCATCGTGCGCGTCAACGAAAGCGACCCCATTCTGCGCCCTGCGATGACGACCTCCAACCAGATTGTCATCGCCGCATTTGCCGACACGCTCTTCGTACCGCTCGAAGCGCTGTTCGGCAACGACACGCTGATGTACGTACACCGCACGAACAACACCCGCCAGATTGTAGTGCCGAGCGACATGAACGAAAACTACCGCATTATTGACGCAGGGCTTGCAGCGGGCGATGAAATCTACTTATCGAAACCCGAAAACGGCGACCGCTTTAAGCTCACCGGCGCCGAATATATCCCTGTACTGAAAGCGCGCGCACTACAGAAGCAGCAGGAAGAAGAAAACCGCAAGCACCAACCCCAATAATACCGGACGGCACGTATGTTCAAACGCATCATCAATACTTACATGCACGACGTGCACATTGCCGTAGAATCCATTTTAGGCAACAAACTGAAATCGGCGCTTACGGCGCTGGGCATCATCTTCGGCGTAGCCGCCGTGATTAGCATGCTTGCCATCGGCAACGGCGCGCGGCAAGAAATCCTCGACCAGATAAAAATGGTAGGCGTCAACAACATCGTCATCGTCCCCGCGTCCACCGAACCGGACGACGGCGACGGCAGCGACGGACAAGAAGCGGCAACTAAAAAATACTCGCCGGGGCTTACGCTCTCCGACGCCGAAGCCGTCAAAAACATACTGCCCGGCGTAACGCACATCAGCCCCGAAGTGTCGATGAACTCCTTCATCACCCAATCGGGCATCCGCTACCCCGCCAAGCTGCTCGGCGTATCCGCCGATTTTTTCGACCTCTACAACCTCGCGTTGGAAACCGGCAGCTATTTTTCCGAACACCAAAGCGCCGACGGCTTGCCGGTATGCGTCATCGGATACAACATTAAACTAAAATTCTTCAACAACACCAACCCCATAGGGAAATACGTAAAATTCGGCAACAACTGGCTCAAAGTGGCAGGCGTATTGGAAAAAAGCCGGATAACCACCTCGTCGACATTCAACAATGCGGGCATCAACGTGTACAACGACAATATATTTATCCCCGTCAAAACATTCCTCATGCGCTACCAAAACAGGGCATTGACGCAAACACTGTCAGGCTCTCAGGACGACGAAACTGCCGACAAAAACTACCACCAGCTCGACCGGATAATCGTACAAATGAACGAAACCGACGCGCTCGACGCCGCCACCGAAGTGCTCGGACGCATGATGCTCCGCCGCCACCAAGGCGTGAAAGACTATGAAATCACCGTCCCCGAACTCCTCCTCAAACAGCAGCAACGCACGAAAGACGTGTTCAACATCGTGCTGATAGCCATCGCCGGCATCTCGCTCTTGGTAGGCGGCATCGGCATCATGAACATCATGTTTGCCTCGGTCATGGAACGCATTAAAGAAATCGGCACGCGGCTGGCTATCGGCGCAAAGAAACGCGACATCGTCGCCCAATTCCTTGCCGAAGCCGTACTCATCAGCGTTACGGGCGGCGTTGCCGGCGTACTGCTCGGCGTAGCCCTCTCGCTGACGATAGAATACACGTTCGGCATCACGACCATCATCTCGTTCGCCTCCGTCGTCATCGCGTTCGGCGTATCGGCAGCCGTAGGCGTCCTCTTCGGATACTCGCCCGCCAAGCGCGCCGCCGAACGCGACCCCATCGAATCCCTCCGCTACGAATAAACCCGCCCCGCCGGGTATAATACCTTTAAATCTCCGGAACTTTCCGATACGTATCTGGAACTTTAAAATACGTATGGGAAGTTTTAAAATACGTATGGGAAACTTTCAAATACGTATTTGAAACTTTAAAATACGTATGGGAAACTTTCAAATACGTATGGGAAGTTTTCAAATACGTATTTGCGAATACAATTTCAAATAGAAGCTCCTTTGGAACGATACAAAAGGATTTTTTATAGATAAAAATATACCTTATTATATATAGGTATAACAATTTTCCCTATCTTTGTAAAAAATAAAGATGAGTAGGATGAAAAAATATCTCTTTATACTAACGGCGCTCCTGCTGTGCGCGGGGCTTCCTGCCGTCGGAACGTCGCAGGACGCGAAGTTCGAATACCGCCTTACGCTCGACGACGTGCTGGCGCTGGCGCAAGACCAGTCGCTCGACGCCGTCCGCACGCGGAATACGTTCTTGGCGAGCTACTGGCAATACCGCGCCTACAAAGCCAACTACCTGCCCAGCCTCTCGCTGACGGCTACGCTGCCCGATTTCACGAAACAAATCCGCGGCATTCAGGACATCGACTCGGTGCAGGGCGCGGTTGTCCGCTACCTCCCCGACTTTTCGAGCCGCTTGGCGGGCGGGCTTTCGCTGCGGCAAAATTTGCCGACGGGCGGCAACGTATCGCTCTCGTCGGAACTGGTGCGCTACGACCGGTTTCAGGGCAACTTCGCCAACCCTGTTTCGGGCGAATTTTATGCCTCGCCCATCTATATCAACTTCGCCCAATCGTTCTTCGGCGTCAACGGTTTTAAATGGGATAAGAAAATCGAACCGCTGCGCTTTGAAGAAGCCAAACGCCTTTACCTGCAACAGATGGAGCGCGTTTCGCTCAACGCCATACAGTTCTTTTTTGACTATGCCGGCGCGATACAAAACCTTGCCATAGCCGAATTTAACTATGCCAACAACGATACGCTGTATAAAATTGCCAAAGGACGCTTCAACATCGGCACGATTGGCGAAAACGACCTGTTGCAGTCGGAACTCAACTACATGGACGCCAGCTCGGCGCTCAACGAGGCGCAAATAGGAAAAGAAGCGGCGCAAAACCGCCTGCGCTCGTTTCTCGGATTCAACGAACTGACCTCCGTCGAAATCATCATACCGGCAGGCGTGCCGCACGTAGCGCTCAACGTAGGCAAGGTGCTGGCTTTAGCTAAAAAGCAAAACCCCGACCTGCTCGCCTACCAACGCCAGCTCCTCGAATCGGACAAGCAGATTGCCGAAGCCCGCTCTGCCGCCGGCTTCCAAGCCGACCTGAACGTAACGTTCGGGCTTAACCAAACGTCGTCCGCAAGTTTACAGGACGCCTACAATGACCCGAACGACATGGAAACCGTAAACATCCGCCTCTCGGTTCCCCTCCTGGACTGGGGGCGCGGGCGCGGACGCATAAAAATGGCACGGTCTACCCGCGACGTGGTGAAAAACCAAATGGAACAGGCGTATGCCGACTTTGAGCAGGACGTGGAATTGAAAGTACGGCAGTTCAACATGCAGGACGCCCAGTTTGCCATTGCCGCAAAGTCCGACACCATTGCGCAAAAGCGTTACGACGTATCGAAACGCCGCTTCCTCATTGATAAAATCACGATTACCGAGATGAACAATGCGCAAATCGACCGCGACCGCTCGCAGCAGAACTACATCAACGCCCTCCGCAATTATTGGAATATCTACTACACCATCCGCCAGCTGTCGCTCTACGATTATATCCTCGACAAGCCGCTGGAAACCGATTTTGATTTTCTGGTGAAATAGTTTGCAGGGATGCAATCATAAAAAAAACGCTTGCGAAATATATCCGTAAGCGTTTCTTTATCCATGTTGTGACTCCGAAGGGATTCAAACCCCCAACCTTCTGATCCGTAGTCAGATGCTCTATTCAGTTGAGCTACGGAGCCTGTTAGCTGTTTATTTTCCTGCCGTAGCTTCTTCGCTGGGCGCTTCGGCAACGACGAAGTTTCTTTTCTTCTCTTTGATACGGGCTTTCTTGCCTGTAAGGTCGCGGAGGTAGAAAATACGCGCACGGCGCACTTTACCGATTTTGTTTAATTCAATACTTTCAATAAAAGGAGATGAGAGCGGAAAAATACGTTCTACACCTACGCCGTTCGATATTTTACGAACCGTAAACGTCTGGGTAGCGCCTTCGCCTTTACGCTGGATGCACACCCCGCGGAATTTTTGTAAGCGTTCTTTGCTTTCTTCCTTAATACGGTAAGTTACCGTAACGGTGTCGCCTGCTTTGAAGCCGGGATGTGTTTTTTGTTCGCCGGCAAATGCTTGTTCTGCAATTTTAATCAAATTCATTTCTCTATCATTTTTTAGTGCAACATTACTGCCTCCTGTGTGCGATGTAAGCGGTTGCTTTTTATATTTCGGGCTGCAAAGGTAGTCTTTTTTTTTCTATCTGCAAACTTTTTTTGTTATTCTTTTTCGGCTTGTAGTGTTGTTCCGGCATCATAAACTATTGCTTTGTACCACGATTCGGGGTATGGCGGTTGGCTGGGAGATACCGGCGTACCATACTCGTCGCGCTTAAATTGTCCGTCGGGAGTTTCTTTTTTGATATTCCCATCGGCATATTTTACAAGCAGATAAGCATCCAGTTGCCGCCAACGCGCCATGAGATCTTGGGCGGTTTTTACGGAATAATCGGTCAGCGTCTTCACGGCGTCTTTTGGTTTATTTTTATTGTACAGCGCCAAGGCTTTTTGGTCTATTTCCTTTACTTTTTCAGCCTGTGCGCGTTCCCATTCTTGCTGCACCTTGCGGATGTCGGCGCTCACCGCGTCGTAGCGGAGATAGGCGAAGTGGGTTGTGCGGGTGAAAATCCAGAACGCGGCGGTTTCGGAGTAGGTCAGCAAATCGCCGTTACCCACAGCGTACGGTTGCGGTACGCCGGTGATGCTGCAATACACAGGCGAGAGGCACGACGTAGCAGGGTCGTCAACGCTAAACCAGAAAATGCCGCCTACGGCGTTGGGCAACCAGCTACGGCATTGGGCTACAAACCACCATCCGGTTTGTTGGGTGGCAACGGCGCGTTCGTGGATAAAATCAACGCCGTTGTATTTCCACGTCATCGGACGCCAGCGGTAAGGAAGTTTGAACGGACCTGCGCCCACGCCGGCAGTCATGTCCAGCGGCGTGCCTTCAAAATGGTTGCGCATGGCGTTGGCAACGTCGTGTACGTCGAGCTTGCGGTCGGGCTTGATGTAAAGCGGCAAGCGGTGTGCGAGGTTTTTCCCCATGGCATAGTCGAGATAGTCGTCCATGCTTTTATCATATTCCCTGAAAAACGACCACACGCGGGCGTCGCAAAACCGTGCGCCTCCAAAATCGACAGGGTTGTATGTGTCCGAAAAACTGAAATCGGCGTCTTTGCCCGAAAAATATCCTCTGTCGCGCGCTACGCGAACCACGTCGTGGGCATATACGGTTTCCACTTCGGGATTGAATATTTTGTCGAGATGTTGGGAGCTGACGGACGTAGTTCCGTTTTCCTGCGTAAACGTGCGGATGCGCGCCTGATTGGCGTGTGCGCTGATATATCCGTCGGGGATGCGCACGGCAACCCACACTGCGCCTTTGTTGCCCGCGCCTTTGCCTGTCATTTCAAGAATCCACACTTCATGGGGGTCAACAATGGAGAACGATTCGCCGCTTGAGTAATATCCGTATTCCGCCACGAGTTCCGCCATGGTTTTAATGGCTTCGCGGGCGTTTTTTGCACGTGAAAGCGTTACGTAGATAAGGCTTCCGTAGTCCATGATGCCGTTCGTATCAACCAAGTCGGTGCGACCGCCGAACGTTGATTCGCCGATTGCCAGCGAATGTTCATTCATATTACCGACCACGCGGTAGGTTTCGGCAACTTCCTTGATGTAGCCGAGCGGTTTTCCTGTGTCCCACTCCTTGACGGCACGCATAGCGCCGGCGTTATGTTTGGCGGCAGCCCAAAAGTACAGTTCGCCGTAAAGGGTGTGCGAATCGGCGGTGTAGGATACGAATGTAGAGCCGTCGGTAGACGCGCCTTTCGTAACCAGCAAGTTGGTACAGGCGTATGTGTTGCTTATACTCGAAATAAGGATGAACAAAATGAATGTTGTAAGTGCTTTCATAGCATGAATATTTATTCGGCAAAGGTAGTTATTTTTTTATAAAACAAAAAAGGACGCAAGATTGCGTCCTTTCCTTGTTCATTGTAGGCTTTCCCCTATTTTGTACCGAAAGCCACCCCGATTTTTATTCCTGCCGCCAACGGCGTTATCTTATCCGCCAGCGATGCGCCGTTGACGGAAGACGTCAGTACGCTGTTCGGGCGGTAGTCCGACGGCGCTGTGGAATTATACGGTATCAGCTTTTGCTCTTGCGGCGGCGTGTTTCGGATGTTGTTCACGCCATAGTCCAAATACAAACCTGTGTATAAGGATAACTTTGCCGAAAGCGTCCATTTGACGCCTGCTTCTACGGCGGCAAAAAACGCAGGCGTCAATTCCAAATCGCCTTTATTGCTGATGTCCGTGAACCTTCCGAAGCCCATAAATGCAGGATCGTAGAGCGTGAGGTCGGCTTCGGGATAGTAGCCAAATGCCCGAAGATTGCCCACCTCGTTTTTGTAGCCTGCATGCAACGGAATGCCTGCTTTTACACCGGCGGAGGCATAAAACCAGCCGCTTTCAAAGCGCAGCATGAGCGGAATGTTCAGGAATATCGCCTGTCGGGTTTCGTGGTAATTTTCTGCCGTATAGTTGTACTGAAAACCGTCGGTGGGATACGCTTCCGTTACAGTACGGAGTTCGTAGTTACTCTGGATTAACGCCGCTGCCGCGCCGATGTGTACCCCAAAATTCTCGCTGAAAAAGAACGTGTAACCTACTCCGAATGAGCCGCCGAAGCCTGTACCGTTTTCACCGGCAGCAGGCTTGTGGTAGCTCAAGGTTGATAATCCGCCGGCGGCGTCAATTGAAAATTGGTGGCGCGTTTGTGCGACCGACAAAGTTGCCGCAACCTGTGCAGCTATGAGGAGTATTCCTATCTTTAGTGTATTTGCTTTCATATATTCTTAGACTTATTTATTATTATTCTACCGTTACTTTTATTGATGCGCCGTTTATTGAGATTACATATATCCCTGTAGCCGACGGCAATGAGACTTTCGATTCGTTACCCGTCAAGCGTTGCGTACCGACAAGGTTCCCCGACAAGTCAAATATCCTTATCCACGTATTTTCATTGGTGGCAGGATATTCCAACGTTACCGGATGACCGTGGCGTACAGGGTTCGGATAGGCGTAGAACGACGTGGCATCCAGCGTTACCGTACCCGGACAAGTGTGTAGCACCTTGCCGTCGGTGGTGGTCAGGGTTACACTGTAGGCGGCTGAGGCGTCAAGTACATCGCTGCGGGCGTCGCCTGCCGAGTAGTACTGTCGCCAATCTATATACTGACCGTTTTTATACCATTCATACGAAGAGAACGTATATCCGCCGTTATTGTCGGGATTATTATTCACGAACAAGACGTTGTTGAATTTCTTGCCTATCAATTCATCAAAGTCAAAACGGCTTTCTACCGTCAGACTGTATGTGCCGGTATTGCCTGCGCTTGACACCACTTCGTAGGTTACGGTATAAATGTCCGCACGGGTTACGTCGAAGCGGATGTCGCTCACTTCCGCGCCGTTGTACAGTACTTTCGACCCTACTTCGTCGGGCGTTACACGTATCGCAAGTTCTTTCACACCGCAGTGCGCCACATACACATTTGCGTCCGTAAGGTCTGCGTCATCAACCGTAACGGCGCTGACCTGCGTATTGTCGCTGACTACCGTAAACGTACGGCTCACTTCGCTTGCCGAATAATTGACGTCGTCAAGATATGCCGTTACGGTTGCCGTGCCTGTTTGAATCAAACGAAGCAATGTATTCACGCCGGCGTCTATCGTGGCTGCCGCCGTGCTGCCGTCGGTGCGGAATTTCACCGTTACGCCGTCGTCGGTAACGGCGAACAGGGTGTAGACGCCGCCCAACTGTTCAACATTCAATGACTCGGCAGACTCAACAAACGCGATAGTCTGCGGTTTCGGGGTGATGCTTGCTTGTTGCGGAGCGAAAACCGGCAACGTGTAATTGTCTTTATCACTACCGCTGAGAAGCCACCGGTGCGCCGCGATATTCCCGTCCGTTTGTACATTCTTACCTGCCGTATAATACAACTCGACGGTGAGCGCGACGTTGTCGGGTGCAATGACGTTGGTCAAACCGCCGGTGTGGGCGGCGGCGGTCGTGCCGTCGTAGACTTTCGTGGGCGTAACCGTTACGTCGTGCGTCAACAGCAGCGGCGTGATGCTTGCTTGGCGGCGGGCGACAAACGACGGTAAGATATAATTACCCGCATCGTCGCCGGCAATATTCCATGTGCTTGCCGTCACGTTGCCGCTGTACTGCACCTGTTTGCCTGCCGTATATTCCAACGCCGCGTGGAGCGTTACCTTGTCGTCCGCTATCACGTTCGTCAGTCCGCCTGTATATCCGGCTACTTTCGTGCCGTCATATACTTTCGTCGGGTCTGCCAGCACGTCATGCGTCAAGGTTCGCGGAACAACCGTAAAGGTTTTGCCGGTAAACGAGACTTCATAGTTGCCGCCGCCGTTGCCGTCGTCAAGGACTAAACTGCCGATGGCGATGCTATGCGTGCCTGCCGTCCAGTTGCCCGATGTGCTCTTTTCGCCGTCAATAGCTAATGCGTCGCCAAAGCTGTCGCCTGCGGCTAATCCGCTATGCGTGTAGGCGGGCGTGATTGCCGAGCCGTACATGACGTTGGGTTGATTTTTTACCGTAATTGAAATAGGCTTTTTCGTAATGCTTGCCTGTAGCGTCGCAAACGAAGGTAGCGTATAATTGTCTTTATCCGTTCCTATGATTTCCCACGCGGCGACATCAATATTGCCGTCCGTTTGAACGTTCTTGCCTGCGGTATATTTCAACGCCGCGTTCAGCGTTACTTTGTCGCCTGCTATTGCGTTGGTCAAACCGCCGGTGTAGGCGGCAGCGTTTGTGCCGTCATATACTTTCGTCGGCGTAACCGTTACGTCGTGTGTCAAAGTCAGCGGGGCAACGGTGAAAGCGTCGCCTGCGAACGTTAGCGTATAATTATTGCCGCCGTTGCCGTCGTTGATGGCTAAGCTGCCTTTCGCTACGTCATGAGTACCAGCAGCCCAGTTGCCCGATGCGCTCTTTGCGCCCGTGATGGACAATGCGCCTGTGAACTTGTCGCCTGCGGCAAGCGGTACGTCGGGCGCGTAAATTGACGTTACCGGTATACCGTATGTGATGTCGGCTTGGTCGGCTACCGTTACCGTAATGGATAGAGGAGCGATGCTCGCCTGCTGCGCTGTGAACGGAAGCAGCGTGTAGTTGCTTTTGTCCGCACCCGATATTGCCCATGTGCTTGCGCTGATTGCGCCGTTCGTTTGCATATTTTTGCTCGGATATTTCAATGCCACGTTCAGCGTTACGTCGTCGGGTGTTATTACGTTGGTCAAATAGCCGGTGTAAGTGGCGGC
>JAITPN010000097.1 GCA_031289415.1 Prevotellaceae bacterium
CTGTATAATTATAACCGCATTCTTTGCATTTGAAACGCTGGACACCTTTTATTATGCCGTTTTTGACACTATGATTTTGTTTGCATTTTGGACATCTCATATTCGTTTTTTTGTGCAAAGATAATAAATCTATATTACCAAATCCAAAAAATTTAGCCTATGGATTTTTCGAGCATGGAAGATAATCTGACATAGCCCTATTCCTTTTTAATATCAACTATCTTAGCCTCTCTCGATTAAACAGCGGACGCGACACCAAAGCATACATTACCACGCCACACAGGCACAGCAGCGACGATATGATATACATCACCTCGAAACCCCACATGCCCGAAATAAACCCTCCGCCGAGCATGCCGAGCGAAGCGCCTACGTCAAACCCAAGCAGATAGGTAGAATTGGCAGTGCCGCGCCGGTGGTTGTCAGCCATATTGACGTACAGAATTTGCAACGCAGGCAGCATCATGCCGAAACCTAACCCGATGCACCCTCCGAGGCTGCAATAAGCATAAATGCTATGAATCTGCGAAAAAGCCAGCAACGAAAGCCCCACCACCATCAGCGCCGACAGGGTTACCTTGTGTACGTGTCCCTTGTCCACCAAGCGTCCTGCAAAAATGCGCGAGATGATGATGCCCGCCGCAAAAAACAGGAAAAACACACCGATATTCGGAATATCTATCCGCTTGCCGTATTGGGCAACATACGCCACCACCGTCCCCCACGCAAAACACGGAAACAGCTGATTGATAAATATCGGAAAAGCCTTCAGTAGAAAGAAACGGTCGAGTGAAATTTTCTGCCGTTCTACTTTTGGACGCGCAGGCGCTTTGATGCAGCTTACCGCTATGATACCCAACACCCCCATGCCGATAGCGTAGCCCACCAGCGTATGAAACCCCTGTTCCTGATAAATATGAATGGCTATAAATGGTCCTACCGCCATCGCCACATTCATAAACGTACCGGCAATGCCCACGCCTTCGGCGCGCCGTTCGGCAGGCACAAGGTCAATAGCCAGCGTACTGTTCGACACCGACGCCATGCCCCACATAATGCCGTGCAGAAAACGCACCAATACCAATATCAACACCGTCGTAGCCCAGAAATACCCGAAAAAAATACTCACATAGCAGATGAAACTCACGAGCAACACCCGCTTCCGCGAATATAAATCAACAATATAGCCCGAAAATGGACGAACCACCAATAGCGCAATGGTATAGGACGCCAACACAATCCCCGTGCGCGTTTGCACTACGCCAAGCTGCTCTGTGATGTACAACGGTATTGACGGCATAAGCAGGTTAAACGAACATGCCATCAAGAAGTTGGCTACGCACACATTGATATAGCCCACATTCCATAATTTGGGTTTTCGACGCTCAGTCATTCATTGAAAAATTTGACAAATATAAGCAGTTACAACATATAAATCGCTATGCTTAACAAAATCTTAAAATTCCGATGTGTTTAAAAAAATATTTTATACCTTTGCATTTGATTTATAATAATATTAGAGTAACCAAAATGGATGCGCCAATAGTTCAACATTTAGACATAAAACACCTTGATTTCATTGCTGAGATTAAGCAAAAGAAGTATGAGGCAATGAAGTCTGTCAATGTGCACCGGATTTTCTGTCGATAATCTTTGGCTTATGGCACAGTTTTACAATGAATATCATGATATTACAAATCTACAACCATTGGTTGGAGAAATTAGTTGGACAAAACTTAGAACTTTTTTTAGTTAAAAACCACATTAAGTAGCATGATATAAATATTTAAAAATAAATAATATAAAATGAGTTATCTAACAAATGTTATAGATAAATTTACATAACTTCTAAAAAATACCTAAAAAAAACTAAAAAATTTGTGTAATAAAGTAAAAAATCCTACCTTGCAGCCTTAAAAATTAATAATTTTCAATTATGAAACGTATATTATTTGTTGCTTTCTTGTTGATTTTTATGCCGTTAGCTACATTTGCAAAAATCGTATTGACTTACGAGTCTCACGGCTTGCGTTCAAAAACAGTGGCTTCGATGCAGCAGACAACCTACGTTGCGCCGGGCGACGCCGGCGAAAACGTAATGTGGGATTTCAGCGCTGCTAAGCCATTGAATACAGTTGCCCAGCACGAAACCATAGAATCTTTGGGTGTGCAGGATGAATTGCTCATAACCAATGCTTCAGGCGTGAAGTTTTTGTATAATTGTACCCGTAGTACCAATGTATATAAAGGATTTCAGGATAGCAGCCGCACGGTAAGTTTCAACCAACCTATTCAAAAAGTAGTCTATCCATTTTCATACGATTCAAAAATATCGGGTACATTCGATGGACACTCTATATACCACAGTAGCAACTATGAATATAAAATAGCAGGCACTTACTCGTCGGAAGCCGACGGTTACGGTACGCTGATTTTGCCCACAGGACAAGCGTTGAACGACGTATTGCGCGTGAAAACCGTCGAAAAATATGTTGAATCAAGCTGTTCGGATGTAGAGATTGAATCCGTGAAATACCTTTGGTATGTGGCGGAATACCGCTATCCGGTGTTTGTAACGTGGGATATTCATAACACGTACGAAAACCAACCCACGACAACCTCGCAAACGTCGTTCTATACGCTTGCCAACATCAACCAGCCGAGCAGCAACCCCATATATTCCGATACCGACGAACAAGCCGCTGAAGACACCGGTGCGGATATTACGTATCAGGTATATCCGAATCCGTACAACTCCTATTTTCACCTGACCTATACGCTAAACAAGCCGACGGTGGTAAACATCGCACTCTATTCGCTCTCAGGCTCATTGGTGAAACAACTTGTGGACAATCGCTTGCAGAACGGCGTACAGCATGTGGTTCACAACGTATTCAACAACGAATCTGCCGGCGTATATTACCTGCGGCTGCAATTTGGCAATAAATTGGACGTCATACCTTTGATGAAAGAATGATGAATGTCTGACTGGCTTGTTTATCTGATAGTTGTTACGTCCGGCGTAGTATGCGGATTTATCAATACGCTTGCCGGCGGCGGAAGCCTGATTACCATACCGATACTTATTACCTTAGGCATTCCGGCTAATGAAGCCAATGCTACGAATCGCGTAGGATTCCTGTTTCAGAGCATCGTAGCTTCGTGGCGGTTGAAGCGCAAAAAAACATTTGAATGGAAACAAGGATTGTTGCCTTGCATCCCTCTGACGCTCGGCACGTTGGTAGGTGCATTGATTGCCACCCGCGTGAATGCTGAAGTCATTACCCGTTGGCTGGGTATCGTGATGTTGCTCATTATTCCATTCCTGTTTTTCAAACCCGAAAAATGGTTGCACAAAAAAGGCTTCGTCAACCCCAAGCCCCGCCCATGGATGAATGTAGTGTATCTTGTATTAGGCGTTTATGCCGGTTTTTTACAAGCGGGCGTAGGCTATTTTCTGCTTACCGCATTTATTCTCGGCGCAGGCTATGACTTGCTGACTGCCAACTCGCTCAAAGTATTCGTCGTGCTATTCACCACCATTGCAGGATTATTGATTTTCATTTTCAACAGCGATAAAATAATGATTCACTACGATATAGGACTTGCGCAAGCCGCAGGGCAAGCCGTCGGCGCATACCTTGGGGCTCACTTTGCCGTAAGCTGGAGTCCGAAAATAGTGCGTATATTTATTCTTGTAACTATTTCTCTTCTGGCGCTCAAATTGTTGTTTACATAAAAAACGCGCTAATAGAAGGCTTTTCTATCGGATAATGTTCGTTTTCGTATGCTATTACTATATCCGACATGAGCGACAGTTCTACGGCATTCCTGTCGTTTGCAGGCGTATTATCATCAACCGTCCGTAAAAGTTCCTCTACTCTGGCTTGTGCAAATTCGTATTTTTCTTTTAATTTTCTGTGC